>JBFFJL010000127.1:0-9222 GCA_041555955.1 Nevskiaceae bacterium | reverse complement strand
GCCTGATATCGGGCATCAGCGTTGTTGTTGCGGGGTTACAGCGACTTCTTGCAGAAGTACCAGTCGACGCACTCGTAGCCTTCGTTCATGCGCTTCTCGGCTTCGGCCACGGTCTTCGGCGGCGGCACGATGACCTTGTCGCCCGGCTGCCAGCCTTCCGGTGTGGCAACGCCGTTGGCGTCCGAGGTCTGCAGCGCAATCATCAGGCGCAGGATCTCGTCGATCGAACGGCCGTTGGACATGGGGTAGTAGATCATCGCCCGCAGGATGCCCTTGTCGTCGATGAGGAAGGTTGCGCGCACCGCGGAGGTGTCGGATGCGCCCGGCTGGATCATGCCGTAGGCCGTGGCGACGTTCATCGACAGGTCGGCGATGATCGGGAAGCCGATCTCGACGCCGAACTTTTCCTTGATGTTGCGCGTCCAGGCAACGTGCGAGTGGGTGGAGTCGATCGACAGGCCGAGCAGTTCGCAGTTGATCTTGGCGAAGTCAGCCTGGCGCTGTGCGAAGGCCATGAATTCGGTGGTGCAGACCGGCGTGAAGTCGGCGGGGTGCGAGAACAGCACCAGCCACTTGCCTTTGTAGTCGGCCAGCGTCTTTTCGCCGTGGGTGGTCGGTGCCTTGAAGTCGGGAGCCGGCTGGTTCAGGCCGGGCATGCGGGGTGCGGTTGCGTCGTTCATCTGTGTGGCTCCTGGGTTTGGGGTGATGCCTCGCAGGGCATGTGAGAACGGTACTCAATCGACTCTTTATATGTCCAATGACTAATTTAGTAACTACTAATTTATAAAAACTATCGATTGCGCTCTGCCCGGGTGTGCTGGCGGCAGTGCCCGGTGTTGGCGTGCGTGCGCCGTCCCTGGCCCCTGCCGGCGCCATCGCCGCCGCGGCGGTTGGCGCATCGCTGGAACGCAGGCAGATGGCGTTGCTGTGAGGCATCCCGCAGCCGTGCGAAGACGTCGAGAATGTCCGGGCGGGTGGTGGCGGCATTCAGTCGGTCGTACAGCGCTGCATTTTCGATTTCGGCGGTGACCCCGGCCGCGCAGGCGCTCTGCAGATCGGGGTAGTGGGGAATCTGTCCCCGCCACGGATTGTTCGGGACCGGAATGCCGTAGCGTTCGAACAGGGGCAGCAGCGCTTGAATATGCCGCGCTTCGGCATCGCGGATGTTGATGAAAGGACGTTCGGGGCCGAAGTCGGCGATCACCTGGTCGTAGGTTGCCCAAGCGCGATATTCGTCATCCAGCGCTTCGAGCAGGGCCTCAACCTCGGCGGTTGAGAGTGGGGATGCGGGGGAATTTGTGGTCATGAGGAGCTCCGAATGAGGGGGAGCGAGTCGACCACGGCGATGGCGTCGCGATCAGCCGGGTCGGCTGCTCGATAGGAAAGGGGCTGCGCGTGAATCGCGGCTGGCCCATGGTGCCGAATAGCCCGGCCTCTCCGCTGAACCGGAGGGCCGGGCAAGCGCATCAGCTTTGCTGCTGCGCGGACTTCGCATCGGCATTCAATGCAGCGTTCTCATCCTGACATGCCTGCACTTCCAGCCACATCGCATTGAGAATCGCGAAGGACGCGGCCAGGCCCACGCCGAGAATCCATGAGAAATACCACATGGCATCGTCTCCTTTGTTGATCAGTAGTGGGTGCTGTTGCGCACGTGCTCGAGTGTCACGCGTCCGCGCAATACCCGGAACACCCAGGCGGTATAGGCGAGGATGATTGGAACGAAGATCAGCGTCATCGCCAGCATGATGGCCAGTGTGAGCTTGCTGCTTGACGCGTCCCATACCGTCAGGCCATGTCCGGGGTCGGTCGATGACGGCATCAGGAACGGGAACAGGCTGAAGCCCGCAGTCAGGATCACGGACGCGACCGCGGTGCTGCTGGTGATGAACGCGAGTCCGTCGCGCCGTGCGCGCAGCAGCAGGATCGTCAGCACCGCACCGGCATAGGCGGCGATCGGCGCCAGCCACATCAGTGGCCACTGCGAAACATTCTGCAGCCAGCCGCCGGAGACGATCTCGACCGTCTTGCGGAGAGGATTGGATGGACCGCGAGGATCGATTTCACTAACGATCCGATGTCCGTCAATGCCAAACGCGAGCCATAGGCCGGCGATGCTGAAGACGAGAATGAACAGTGCTGCGAACAGCTGGCCAGCGCCACGCGCGCGCTGTGCCATTGGTTCGCCGGCTTTCAGTGCTGCGTAGCTGCCACCGTGCATCAGCAGCATCGACAGGCTGACCACGCCGGCCAGCAGTGCAAACGGGTGCAGCAGGCCGAAGAAGCTGCCGGTGTAAATTGGGCGTGCCATCTCGTCAATGTGGAACGGTAACCCGAGAAACAGATTTCCGAAGGCGACGCCGAACAGCAGCGAAGGCACTGCGCCACCGACGAACAGGGCCCAGTCCCAGGTGTTGCGCCAGCGTGGGTCGGGCAGCTTGTTGCGGAACACGAAGCCGACCGGGCGCAGGATCAGAGCGATCAGGATCAGCAGCATCGCGAAGTACAGGCCGGAGAACGACGCGGCATAGAGCAGTGGCCACGCGGCGAAGATCGCACCGCCGCCAAGTATGAACCACACCTGGTTGCCCTCCCACACCGGTTCGATCGTTTCCAGAAACGCACGGCGTTCTTCGTCAGTCTTGCCGATGAAGCGAAACAGTGCGCCGACGCCCAGATCAAAGCCGTCCATCACGGCGAAACCGATCAGCAGCACGCCGAGCAGCAGCCACCAGATCACCCGCAGAAATTCGTAGTCGAACATCGATCGATCTCCGTTCAGTGCGCCGGGGCGGCAGTTGGTGCGGTAGGGTTGGCTTCAGCGGGCCAATGGCCCAGACCGTCCGGCCCTTTGCGGATGGCGCGTGTCATCAGAAACACATCAACGATAGCCAGCGAGGTGTAGAACAGCACAAAGCCGCCCAGGCTCAGCGCGACGTTCGTCGCCGAGTGGGCCGACACGCCGAGGAAGGTCGGCAGAATGCCCTCGATCGCCCACGGCTGGCGGCCGTATTCGGCGACGATCCAGCCCAGCTCAGCGGCGACCCACGGCAGCGGCAGGGTCAGCAGCGCCGCCTTCAGGAACCAGTGATGACGTTGCAGGCGGTGGGTCGATGCGAACCAGAACGCCACCGCAAACAGCGCGATGAAGTAGAAACCGAGGCCCACCATGATGCGGAACACCCAGAACAGCACCGGCACGTTGGGAACGGTCGACCATGCGGCCTGGTCGATCTG
The DNA here is from genome assembly GCA_041555955.1 of Nevskiaceae bacterium. Taxonomy (GTDB): domain Bacteria; phylum Pseudomonadota; class Gammaproteobacteria; order Nevskiales; family Nevskiaceae; genus Solimonas. Next base: position 5,985 of record JBFFJL010000127.1, on the reverse strand, counting down.
CTCCGGCGTCGCGGCGGCAGGGTTGTCGGTATAGCGCAGCAGCAGCAGGCCATAGCCCAGATCGGATTCGTGCTGCTTGAAGCGGGCGCGGGCCTCGGCGTCGTCGGGATTTGCGCGCAGCTGCTGCAGGGACTCGTGCGCGACGATGCCGGACGCGATGCGCTTCTCGGCGTGCCCGACCAGCTCCAGGATGCCGGGAACTTCCTTGTCGATCGAGCGCGTCGCGATCAGCCCCAGTGCATACGGAATCTTGACCTCGTAATGCGTCTTGCGGTCCTCGAGGCTCGGGATGCCGACCAGTGTGAAGTCCGCCGGCGGCGGCTCGGTTTCCCACGCGGCCTCAATCGCGGCAATCTTCATCTTCTGGTTTTCGCTGGCGGTGTAGCCGGATTCGTCACCCAGCACCACGACTGACAGTGCCGACGCCAGACCAAACGATGCGGCAACGGTCATCGAGCGCTTGGCGAACTCGATGTTGCGGCCCTTGAGCAGGTACCACGCGCTGATGGCCAACACGAAGACCGAGCCGGTGACATAGCCGGCCGACACGGTGTGTACGAACTTGGACTGCGCGACCGGGTTGAAGATGACCTCGCCAAACGAGGTCAGCTCCATCCGCATCGTTTCGAAATTGAACTCCGATCCGATCGGATTCTGCATCCAGGCGTTGGCAATCAGGATCCACAGTGCGGACAGGTTGGAGCCGATGGCGACCAGCCAGGTCACCACCAGATGGCCGACGCGGGACAGTCGGTCCCAGCCGAAGAAGAACAGGCCGACGAAGGTTGATTCGAGGAAGAACGCCATCAGGCCTTCGATCGCCAGCGGTGCGCCGAAGATGTCGCCGACATAGTGCGAGTAGTAGGCCCAGTTGGTGCCGAACTGGAACTCCATGGTGATGCCGGTGGCGACGCCCATGGCGAAGTTGATGCCGAACAGCACGCCCCAGAACTTTGTCATCTGGCGCCAGATTTCGCGGCCGGTCATGACGTAGACGCTTTCCATGATCGCCAGCAGCAGCGACAGGCCGAGCGTCAGGGGTACGAACAGAAAGTGATACAGCGCGGTCAGTGCGAACTGAAGTCGCGACAGGTCGACCACGGTCATGTCGATCATGGGGATACTCCGGGGGGACGAGCGGGGGAGGGTGACGTCGGGATGAGCTGGCGTTGCACACTGTCGTCAGAAACAGTAACGCGGTGCTCGGGCGAAAAGAACAGAGCCCATAGCGCGATCAGCGCCATCAACTTGATCAGCAAAGTCCAGCCGATCTGCCGGCGCATCTGCGCCTGCCAGCTGGTTTGGCGTGCAGTACTCATCATGCGGACCTCAACAGCGGTCTATTCGGGGAGAGACCACTCAACAACAAATGCGCCGCGCAGACTGCCCGGCGCGAAGCCGACCGCCGCGTCGTCGGGATAACGCTGCGTAACGGCCGCAGCAACATCAGGGGGTAATGCGGTGCCGTGGCAGGTGGTGCACAGCGGCTGCGTGACGATTGCTTTCATATAGCGCGCACTGCCATCGGCTGCGCTGTCGAATTGTTCCAGCGTCGCGGCGGACTCGCCCGCACTCAGGCGGTGTTCGAAGTCCTGCAGGATTTTGACCTGCGCCGGGTTAGGCGCGTTGTCGGGGTTGCGGACCCGCAGGGCAGTGCGGCCGACGCGAACGCCGGGCGTCGAGAGGGTTGCGGCAATGCCCGGAGCCTGCAGCTGGCAGGCGTTGATCGCGGCGACAGGCCCACCATCCGCCATCGCCGACTGCAGGGTCTGTTTGAGTTGCGTGCCGAGCTGGGCGGACAGTGCGCGGCCTTGTGCCAGCCGTGCATCGGCGGCAGTCATTGGAGACACACTGCTTATCGCGGCGACGCTGGCAGAGGTGGTTGTATCCGCTTCCGCAGCGCTTGCCGTCTGGCTTGTGCCGAGCGCCAGCAGAAGAAGCAATGCGGCACCGGCACGGCGCCGTCCCGGAGTGTCACTCCACGGCCGGCGTTGGTGCCGACCGTGGAGTTCACATCTATTTATGTAAGCGGGCATAACTGGTCTCGGCCTCTGCTAATGCTTGTCTGTCAGTCGGACAATGCCCATCGCTTTGAGAATATATTTCTCATAGAACGGCTCGGTGTTGCCGGACTTCATCTTGCTGATGAAGTATTTCTCGAACCCGACCTTGGCCCAGTGCACCCACTTGCCGCTCTTGGCCCAGGTGGTGTTGCGCGGCGGGATCTGCGGCAGTGCGATGAACGCCATGCCGGTGTCGCCCATGTCGGCGAGGCACAGTGCGTTCCAGGTTGCGGTCGCCGTTGCCGGCTTCTTCTCGATGTCGGATTTGATGTTCTCGACGATCGCGGTGACCATCGATTCGATCATGTAGCCGGTCTTCGGTGCGCCGGTGGGGACCGGCGTGGCTTCGACCGGCGGGATTGCGACGCAGACGCCGGCCGAGAAGATGTTGGGGTACTTGGGGTTGCGCTGGTGCTGATCGATCATCACGAAGCCGCGCGGATTGCACATCTCCTTGACGGCTGCGACCGGATCGACGCCCTTGAACGCCGGAATGATCATGCTGTAGCCGAACGGCAGCGCGTGCGTTTCGGTCTGCTGACCCTTGGCGTCGTGTTCGGCGACATTCATCGTGCCGTCCTCGACGCCGAGAATCTTGGCGTTGGTGATGAACTTGATGTGACGCTGACGCAGCTCGGATTCAAGCATGCCTTTGGAATCGCCGACGCCGCCCAAGCCCATGTGACCGACGTAGGGTTCGCTGGTGACGAAGGTCATCGGTACCTTGTGCCGCAGTTTGCGCTTGCGCAGGTCGGCATCAATGATCATCACGGTTTCGTAGGCGGGACCAAAGCAGCTCGCGCCCTGCGCGGCGCCGACGATGACCGGACCCGGATTGTCGAGGAATTTCTGGTACGCGACCCAGGCGTCTTCGGCATGCGGTGTGGTGCAGACCGATTGCGTGAAACCGCCGTGCGGCCCGAGCCCGGGAATCTCGTCAAAGGCGAGTTTCGGACCGGTGGTGATGATCAGATAGTCGTAGTCCAGCGTGGCGCCATCGGCCAAGGTCAGCTTGTTGTTTTCGGCGTCAAGCGTGGTAACCGGCTGGGCGATGAAATCGATGCCCTTGCGCTTGAACGGTTCGGCCAGCGGCACGATGATCTGAGGCCCGGTACGCCAACCCACGGCAACCCAGGGGTTTGAAGGGGTGAACTGGAAGTGATCCTGACTGTTGACCACCGTGACCTTGTGTTCAGAACCCAGTTCGCGGCGCAGGTCATACGCGGCGGGCGTGCCGCCGAGTCCTGCACCCATGATGACGATATGTGCCATTTGCTTCGCTCCTCTATCGTGTGCCGAACCTGACGTGGCGCCCTGCGAAGCATGTAACGATGGCGACGCCGGCGCGATGACGTACGTCAGTCGCATCGGTTGCCGGATCGCGCATGCTTGCATCCGTTACTGCAACCCCTATATATTAGGCGAAGCTAATTTAGCGAATGGTGATTGAAAATAGCAATGGTGTCAAGGCGATCACAGCAGGCGGAACGAGCATCGTCGCTTGATCCGGATGAGATGGCTCAGCATGCCGGGCGCGCGGCGCATCTGCTCAAGACCTTGGGCAATGAACACCGCCTGATGATTCTGTGCGCGCTGTCGGAGGGCGAGACTTCGGTGCGCGTGCTCAATGAACGCGTGCCGTTGTCGCAGTCGGCGCTGTCACAGCATCTGGCGGTGCTGCGCGAGGATGGTTTGGTGCAGACGCGCCGTGAGGCGCAGACGATTTACTACAGCGTGATTGAAGGGCCTGCGCTGCAGGTCGTTCGGCTGGTACATGATCTTTATTGCTGCGGCGCGCAGCGTTAGTTGAGTCTTTACAAACAACGATCAGGAGCACATCGAACATGAGCACATCCCAGGAAATCTGGCTCGACATTCCGAATTTCTGCACGCCGGGGACCGGCCTGTGCACCGGCGGACACCCGAAGCCGGAGCAGCTGATGCAGGCCAAGGAAAAAGGCGTGCACAAGATCGTCAACCTGTGCCCGCCGGGCGAAACGCCGGGATACGACGAAGCGGCGATCGTCAAGCAGTTGGGCATGGCTTACGTCAACATTCCGATTGCCGGCGCGGCCGATCTGTCGGTGGAAAACGCCAAGGCGTTGGCTGAGGCCATCACTGACACCTGCTGCGGGCCGATCCTGGTGCATTGCGCCAGTGGCAATCGCGTCGGCGCGCTGTTCGCACTGAAGTCACATTTCGTCGACGGAAAATCCGTTGAGACGGCCATCGAAGACGGTCGCGCACACGGGCTCAAGGCGATGGAGCCGGTGGTGCGCCAACTGCTTGGCGGCTAGACCGCATGCGGGGGTGACGGCAGCGGCGGCTTTGCGCGTTGCTGCCGTCCCTGCGCCCCAAAATTTTGAAATCTGATCGAGGAGCTGTCATGAACCTCAATATCGACAAGCTGGTGTTCCGCGTCGCGGGCCTGTTCATTCTGGTGTCGGTGGCGCTGTCGCAGATCCACAGCGTCAACTGGCTCTGGTTCACGGCCTTCGTGGGCGCAAACCTGCTGCAGTCGTCGTTCACCGGCTTCTGCCCGATGGCGTCGATTCTGGGCAAGCTCGGCGTCAAGTCCGGGGCGGCGTTCTGCCCCACGGCAAAAGCGGGCTGATAGATCCATGAACAAGCACCGGATGGAACAGTCTTCGATTCGGAATCGCCGGCTGCGCATCGCCGCAGTGGCGGTCTGGGTCGCGACGCTGGCGGCATGCTCGGCGTCCGAGCCCCCAGCGCCGGCGGTGCCGACGGGTGTGACTGCCAGTAATCTGAACAGCGTTGTCGTCAAGCGTGAAGCTGTCGCAGATGAAGCGCGTTTCGACGCGACGCTCGAAGCCGTATTCCAGGCCACCGTGGCGGCGCAGACCAACGCGCGGGTCGAGGAGATTGCCGTCGACGTGGGTGACTACGTCGAAAAGGGGCAGGTGATTGCACGTCTGCGGGCCACCGAGCAGCAGGCGCGGACATCCAGCGCCGAAGCCTCGGTGCGCGAAGCCGAGGCACGCCTGGCCGATGCGCAGTCCGAATATCAGCGGGTCAAGGATCTGGCGGCGCGCGGCGTGCTGTCGAAAGCGGCGCTGGACAAGGCTACGGCGGCCTTGAAGTCGGTGCGCGCGCAGGTCGAATCGGCACGCGCGGCGCTCAATGAATCCGCAGAGCAGCTGACGCACACCGTGGTGCGTGCACCGTACTCCGGCATTGTCGTGGCGCGACACATCGAGGTGGGCGAAACCGCGACCGTCGGCAGCCCGATCATGACCGGACTGTCGCTGGAACATCTGCGTGCAGTGGTCGAAGTGCCGCAGCAGGAAATCGGTGCGGTGCATGCGCGCAAGCAGGCGCGCGTGATCCTGCCGGACGGCAGCAGCGTCGACGCCGCGGAACTGCGCATCCCGCCGGCTGCGGATGCTGATACGCATACCTTCCGCGTGCTGGTGACCTTGCCCGAGGGCGATTACGGCGCCAAGCAGGCGGTGTTTCCGGGCACGCTGGTCAAGGTCGCCTTCGTGCGTGACGAACGTCAGGAACTGTTGCTGCCGCCGTCGGCGCTGGTGCGGCGCAGCGAGCTGACGGCGGTCTATGTTCTGGCTGACGGTCAGCCGCCGTCATTGCGCTACGTGCGCGTCGGCAGCCCGTCGGTCGACGGACGCATTCCGGTATTGGCCGGTCTGAGCGAAGGTGAGCACGTCGCGCTGGATCCTGTGGCGGCGGCGCAGCGTCTGAAGAACGGCGCGTGAGCGACATGGATCAGAAGCCGGATTTGAATCATCAGGACGACCGCTCGATGGGCGTATCGGGCAGCATTGCCAAACGCTTTCTGACGACCGAGATCACGCCGCTGCTGGCGCTGGTGGCGTTGCTGATGGGGCTGTTCGCTGTCCTGGTGACGCCGCGCGAAGAAGAACCGCAGATCAACGTGACG
>JBFFJL010000126.1:0-9258 GCA_041555955.1 Nevskiaceae bacterium | reverse complement strand
GCTCCAATCCGGGTCCCGGCCACCCACTTCGCTAGAGTCCCAGGAACGCCGGACTGACCCAGCCTACGCCGGAATGCTCAGGCGCCGCCGGCAGCGGCGTGCCGCCGTAGATCACTGTGCCCGATGCATCCTGATAGGTCTGCCACGGAATCGCCGCCTGCGTGTCAACCGCCGGCTGGGTGTAGTCGCAGACACCGTCCGCGAAAACGGCCTGCAGCTGACCCCACTCGGTGTCGGTGAACGGAATCAGGCCGTAGTCATCGTCGCGATTCAACGGCCGCAGCACGCACTTCATCGTGTCGGCTTCCTTGACGTCGCCGGCCACTACCCGCGGAGTCTCGAAGCGGAACTGGATCAGTTCCGGACAGACCTCATCCAGCAGCTTCAGGCCGGCTCCGTTGCTGCACTGGTCATGCACATCAGCCGGCTTGTTGGCGACGATCTTCTGCGGCAGCGGCGTCGCGCTGGCATCTGCCTCAACCGCGGACAACCAGCGATCCATCGCCGTCAGGCCGTCATAGACATAGTTCACATCGCCGATCAGCGGCACCGGCCCGCCCCACATCACGTGGTTGTCGTGGTTGCCGTGCTGACGATCCAGCCGCCAGCGCGTCCACCACGCGTGAACGACATCGTGTGCGATGCCCGGGTCCGGCCCGGTGAAGTTGATGATGGCGACGCTGTCCATGTTGTCGGTGCGGTTCACTCCGCCGCTGCGGTAGGCGTTGACCAGCGCCGGCTGATCCGCGACCAGACGTTCCGCGGTCGGCTGGAAGTCGATATCGAGCCCGCCGATCTTCTCATTCAGATCGACGAACATCGCCGGCGTGATGGCGCCGTCGCGCAAGGCATTGAGCCCGTACTGGATGCCGGTGTTATCGGCGAAGAAGCCACCAAAACCGTGCCCCACGGTCTGCTCCTGCGGCCCCCAGACTTCCGGCGGACGCGGGCCGAGCACATTGATCACGTAGTCCAGCAAGCCGCAGCGCACACCCCCGGGATTGTTCTGCGGATCGTAGCGTTGCTCGTCACTGACGCCGGAGCAGGCATTGGTCGGATCGGTTACGCCCTTGAAGAAACCCTCGTCGGCGGCGATCGCGTTCAGATGCGAGATGTGCCCTTCCACCGCGGCGTACTGCGTCTCCAGCCACACCACGCCCGGCGCCCACTTCGACGGATCTTCGAAGTACAGACGCAGCATGTGCAGGTCGGCGAACTGCGCGCCGGTGGTCAGCGCATCCGGATACGCGCACATCGTCAGCAGGCCCTGATAGATGCCCGGATAGGCATTGGCCACATGCTGCTGGGTGATCGAGCCGCCGGAGCAGCCGGTGCCGATGGTGTAGCGCAGCGGCCCGTACTGCTCGATCAGGCGTTCCTTGGCCATCATCATCGACTCGGCCGCGGTGACCAGATTGCAGTTGTGCCCGAGGTTGTCCAGCGCTGTGGACATCACCGCAAAGCCGCGACCGAGGGCAACGATGTAGCTCTGCTCCAGCAGCGGGTTCGCCGGGATCGTGCCGGAGTAATCGTCCAGTGGCGCACCGCCGGTCTCGTGGTCAACCCCGCAGCTGCCGCCGTGCGTGATCAGCAGCTTGTGGTTCCACTGCGGCTGCGGCGCCACCGCGCTCCAGCTCTGATCCGGCTGGAACAGGGTCAGGATCTTGTACTCGTCGCGCGCCTGGTAGCCACGCTCCTGCCGCACGATGAACGGCAAGGTCTGACCGTCGTCGGTGGTTGTTGTCGCCACATCGGAGGGTGGAGACGCCGGATCGTAGGGCTGCAAACCGATCAGCAGCGGATTGGTTGACTTGTACAGATAGCTGTACTCGGCCGGCTGATTGCACTGCACATCGACCGCGCCGTCCTGGCAGACCCAGGGCTGGACCTGCGGCCCGGAGAAGATCGGCCCGCCGTTCGGATGATTGATGATCGTCGCGGTCGAGCTACCGCCACCGGACAACGACGCTGTCAGTCGGTTGCTGCCGATCAACATGCCGGTGACCAGGCCCAAAAAGCGACCGTCGGCGCTCATGGCAAAACTCGACGTCACGTCGTGCCCGTTGAGCTTCACGCTCACGCTGCCGGCATTGGCGCCATCGGGCAGAACCACCTCCGCCAGCGCATCGTCGCCGCTGATCAGATCGGAGCGATTCGACAGCACCTTGAGCTGTACGGCGCCGCCGTTGCTGCCGCCGCCGCCTCCCGGATTGCCTGCATTCGATGGCGCGGAACTGCCACACGCGCTCAATCCAATAGCCGTCGACGCAACCACCAGGGCTGCGATCATTTTTGTTTTCATGTCCTTCCTCCACGCCGGATATCTCCCGGCTGGAGGCGATTGTTCGGGACACAGGCCCACACCGCAAGACGGAAAATTGAATCTGCGGGCAAAAACGTGCGCCGCGCCTGCCGTTCAGGCCACCCTCGGAGACCACACGCGAACCGACGCACGAATCCGAACTAAGGCGCGGTCGCGGCGTCCGGCACCGACGCAGCGGGCGCCGAGGACTCCGGAGCCTGTGCCGGGTTCTGCGCGGCGTCGCCGGATGACTCCGGCACCGCGGGGATTTCGTCCGGCGCCGGCGGCAGGACCTGCACGCTCATGCTCACCGGATTGATCACGCCGGGATCGTCGCGCAAGCGGATGTAGAACGTACCGGCTTGCGGATGCGGCACCGGCAGACTGGCACCGGGAAAGCCGTCCGAAACCCGAACCGCGGGATCGAAGCCGGCATGACCTGACACGGCCTCGATCAGAAACAGGTCGCTGCCGGAGAGCTTGCAGGCGCGCTCGGTCTCCTGCGGACATTCCAGCGCATTGAGCTGCGGCAGTCGCACCAGCGTCGCCAACGGCTGCCAGTCGCCGGCAACCTCGCCCACCCGCGCGCGAAACTTCAGCGGGCCGAATGCGGAGGAACCAAACGCCTTGGACGGCTCCAGCGTCACCAGTGCCACGCTCTTGTTCTCCAAGCGCACGCTGCCGTTGGCGATGCTCAACGTGGTCGAGAACGCATCGTCACTCGCGGCAATGTCGATCACTTCATCTCGCCGGAACGCGGCCGGCACCTGCGCACGGACAGAGAAAACCAATCGGGCGTTCTGCGGCAGCTGATCCGCGCTGCCGAGCTTGATCGCGCTCGCGCCTCCGTCAGGGTTCTGCGGGCGGATGATGCTGCGGCCGATCAGACTCACGCTCGGACGGGGCGGCTCGACAACAACGTTCACGTTCACGCTGCGCCCGTCGTTCAACTGCGCACGTCCGGTGATCGCGCCGCCCGATGCCAGGCTCGCAATCGCACTGCCGTCCAGCGCAGCCATCGTCAACACATCACCGTTGCCCTGCGTTTTCAGTTCACCGGGCAGAAACTGGACGCCTTCCACGCTCAGGCTCGCCACCTGGTCGAGGCGGCTACCGCTGAGCCGGCCTTCGGTGTCGCCGGCATGGATTGCGAAACCATCGAGACTCGACGCGCTGGCGAACACACGAATCGGAATCGAATGCGGCTCACTGCCGCCAGACTGCCCGACCAGCACCGTCATCGCACCGGGCTCGGCATGCTGCAACGGCAAGGTTATTTCGACCTCACCCGGCCGCAGCACTTTCCAGTCCACGTTCAGTTCCTTGCCGGCGGCATCGCGCAGCAGGATTTCGTCCACACAACTGACGCTGTCCGCACGCAGATGAAGCGTGTCAGGACGCCCGACCACCAGCGCATCCGTGTCGTCGTCGCCGAGAGACCAGTTCGTCGCCCGCGCATTCTTCAGCTGGAAGCGCGGACCCTGATACAGATCGAACCCCCAATAGCCCTGCAATACGCCGGTCAGGCTCTCGCCCAGCGCCGCCGACTTCAGCCCGGTTGTGCGCACCACATAGCCCCCACGCGTCGCGTCTGCCATGGCGGGCAGACGCACCGACTTGCCGTTGTCGCCACTCAGGGTCAGCGTCAGGTCATGTGCATAGCGTGTCGAGAACGCCAGCGGCGCGCCTTCCACCGGCAACACCAGCTCGTCGCGGCTGGCGCAGTAGATGTCCGCAGGATTGACCGCGCGCAGCGGCGGCAGACGCGGCGACTCGATCGCCGGCAACCCGACCACCAGCACCGACTTCGGATCGCGAAACGACGGCGGCGTGTTCAGCGTCAGCGCCAGCTTGTCGTCGCGAAATGAGGTCAGCGCCGGAATGTACTGGTACAGCGCAGTGCCAAACGAATCGAAGATGCGCACGATGTCCAGCACCGACGCGATATACGGACTGTAAACACCGTAGCCCAGCTCGGGCGTTGCGCTGGCGGCCATCACCAGATCCGCCACCGGTCCCGAGGTCAGCGTCTGCGCGATCGACATGCTGTGGCCATCGTTGAGGATCAGCGCGTCCTGATTCTCGGTCAGGCACGCTGCCTGCAACTGCGGAATGCGATCGAGACAGCGCTCGTCCACCTTGATCGCCAGACTGCGCGCCAGCAGCGGCGCCGCAGTGCGCAGCGCCGCAGGGTCGCCACGCTCGAAGTGATGCACCGCGGCCAGATACCGTTCCAGACGCGAGCGATCCAGCTGCGCCTGATTCAGATCCTGCGTCGCGCGCACAAACGCACCCGGCTTGCCGCGCACCGCGTTCATGATGCCTTTGAAATCGCCGTTGGTTTCCGGGGCCAGAAACACCATTGCCTGCTGCGCGCCTTTGGGCACCGTGATGGTCAGCCCCTCGGTTGCGCAGCGGCCTTTCCAGGTCTTGCAGGCAAAGAACCAGTTCTCCGGCGGTGGATTGGTCGGGCCACTGAGAAACACCGCGACCATCAGATAGTGCGCCGACTGCGTCTCCGGAAATTCCGGCTTGATCCAGATGCGGTCGCCCTCGGCCAGATGCGGCACTTCCGATGCCGGCAGGATCATCGAACCGCGCGTGACCACCATGTCCAGCACCGGGCCTGCGAGATCGAACGGCGCCGGCCCACCGGCCCGCACCGCAGTCGTCACCACTAGCGCGAACAACCCCAGGCAGGATCTCAGCGTCATGCGTCATCCCCACCGGTCGCCGCGGAGGTCATGGCCGTCAGCGTCTGACGCCAGAGCGCCTCGGATGCCGACAGCACTGCGTCGACCGCCTGCTGCTCGGTATCCAGACGTTTGCGATCCAACGCGCCGGCAGTCAACCAGGCACCGGACAGGTCATCGTTGCGCGCGCTGGCTTCAACCTTCCCGTAGCGATAACCCGTGCGTACGTCGAGCAGCACTGCAGTCGCGCCGCATAGAATCGCCGCACTGCCATCCGGCGTCTTGCCGGTCGCAAGGTCTGCCAGCGGCGCCAGCGCACGCCCATCGAGTTCGAAGTGGGTGTCGACCGTATAGACGATCAACAGGTCCGCCAGATTCTTCGCCGCCGCCAGCCGCAGATCGTTCAGGTTGCTCAGACGTTCGGGCAGCAATCCGGGATTCAAAGCGTCGACCTTTTCGACCCAGGGCCAACGCGCCACCGCCTTCAGGGACCGCACCGAACGCTCGGTCGACATCACCACGCTGAAACTGCCGGTCGCAACCCGGTCCGCCGACAGCGCCGCATAGTCCGGCGCCTGCACGCGCACCAGATTGACGCGGACCGGATGAGTCGCCGTGGGTGGCAGCGGGGCCGAATCACTGCCCTCGCCTGCGACCAGCACCGCCAGCGGAGCCGGACCGCCTGGCGCCGTATAGCTGGCGCAGCCCGCACACAACACCACAGCCAATAGCGCCAGACGATGCAAGGGGACGTTCTCAATCATGGAAAGACGAGTCTAGAGCAGTGCGATCGTGACGGCACTCCGCCGACTGCCGCCGATGTGACGGCCCAGCCTACGTGCGCGAACTTGCCGCAGGCTGAACTGAAACCGTCGACTCCAAGCCCCCGCAGATGCCCCAGCCGGCCTCGGACCCTTCGCTTACCCACTTGCAGCGCAGTCGGCCCGCGATTCAGGCCGGCCGCGTGCAGGGGGATGCGGCCCGCCGATCAGGCGGTGGCCAGCGCCTGATCGAGATCGGCAATCAGGTCATCGATGTGCTCGATGCCAATCGACAGGCGCACGGTGTCTTCCGAAACGCCGGCCTTGGCCAGTTCCTCGGGCGACAGCTGGCGATGCGTGGTCGACGCCGGATGCGTCGCCAGCGACTTGGCGTCGCCGATGTTCACCAGACGCGTGAACAGCTGCAACGCATCCTGGAAACGTGCACCGGCGTCGCGGCCGCCCTGCAGCCCGAACGTCAGGATGCCCGAGGCGCGTCCGCCCATGTACTGCCGGGCCAGACCGTGCTGCTCATGGTTTTCGAGCCCAGCATAATTGACCCACAGCACCTTCGGATGCTGCTGCAGACGCTGCGCGATCTTCAGCGTGTTGTCGCAGATGCGGTCCATGCGCAGTGCCAGCGTCTCGATGCCCTGCAGGATCTGGAACGCATTGAACGGCGACAGTGCCGCGCCCATGTTGCGCAACGGCACCACGCGGGCCCGGCCGATGTAGGCCGCCGCGCCCAGCGCCTCGGTATAGACCACACCGTGATAGCTCGGGTCCGGCGTGTTCAGACGCGGGAAGCGTGCCTTGTGCTCGGCCCAGGGGAACTTGCCGGAGTCGACGATGACGCCGCCCAGGCTGGTGCCGTGTCCGCCCATGTACTTGGTCAGCGAGTGGACCACGATGTCCGCACCGTGCTCGAACGGACGCAGCAGGTACGGCGTCGCCACGGTGTTGTCGATGATCACCGGCACGCCGGCGGCATGCGCGACCTTCGCAATCGCAGCGATGTCGGTGATGTTGCCCAGCGGATTGCCGATGGACTCGGCGAACACCGCCTTGGTGCGTTCGTCGATCAGCTTCTCGAACGAACCCGGCACGCGCGGATCGGCAAAGCGCACCTCGATGCCGAACTGCGGCAGCGTGTGCGCGAACAGATTGTAGGTGCCGCCATACAAGGTGCTGGACGAAACGATGTTGTCGCCCGCGGCAGCAATGGTCTGGATCGCATACGTCACCGCCGCCTGCCCCGACGCCAGCGCCAGCGCGCCGATGCCGCCTTCGAGCGCCGCGACGCGCTGTTCGAGCACGTCATTGGTCGGATTCATGATGCGCGAGTAGATGTTGCCCGGCACCTTCAGATCGAAAAGATCCGCGCCATGCTGCGTGTTGTCGAAGGCATAGGCCACGGTCTGGTAGATCGGCACCGCGACCGAACGGGTCACCGGATCCGGGCTGTAGCCCGCATGCACCGCCGTGGTTTCAAAGCGCCAGTTCTTGTCTGCCATTTTTCCGCTATGGGTTTGTGGGTGGGACGGCGAGTTTAGCCGCACCCGCCGCCGCTTCCTGTCGGTGAACGCTCCATCATCCAGCGCGCGAGTCCTGGAGTTCGCCCGTCGCCCGCCAGGTACAGGATTCCGGCGCGACAACTTCCGGATCCAGTTCAGGTCGGGACAATCTTCGCCGGCCGTCCACAACAGTGAATCGCCATCGACCGGGGGACGCAGCGCACCGGATTGACATCCCGGGATTTTTCCATAAGATAGTAATTACTCACTATCTTATGGTGGAGCCATGCCCGTCCATACCAAGCACCTGTCAGCCGACGAGCGCCGGGCCGCAACGGTCAGGGCCGTGGTGCACCTGGCGGCGCAACACAACCCCAGCGAGATCACGACAACCGCAATTGCCCAGCAGATGGGCGTCACCCAGGGGGCGCTGTTCAAGCATTTCCCGACCAAGGAAGCGATTCTCGAAGCCGTGATGAGCTGGGTGGCCGAGCGTCTGCTCGCACGAGTGGACCAGGCCGCGGCCACGGCAACCTCGCCGTTGCTTGCGCTTGAGGCGATCTTCATGACGCACGTGGATTTCGTGGCCGAGCATCCTGGCGTCCCTCGCGTGATGTTCGGCGAACTGCAGCGGGCCAAGATGAGCGCGCCCAAGCGCATGGCGCAGTTGCTCATCCGACGCTATGGCGAGCGCCTGCAACGCTTGATCGAGGCAGGAAAAACCTCGGGCGAGCTGTCGTCGTCGATCGACACAGCAGCAGCGACCACGTTGTTTGTCGGCACGATCCAGGGTCTGGTCATGCAATCGATGCTGGCCGGCGATGTCCGGCGAATCCGCAATGAGGCACCGGGCGTTTTTGTGTTGTACCGGCGCGCAATCGGGAGCAGACCATGAAAATGCCAGCCATGCAGCGGCGCACCCTGACGCTCTTCGCGTTCATGGCGATGCTACTGGCGCTGTTGGGCTATGTCGCCGTGCGCTCGGGCCCCCTGGCCCCGGTCGCCGTGACCGAGATCGAAGTGGAGTCGCAGGAACTGCGTCCCGCGCTGTTCGGCATCGGCACGATCGAAGCGCGCTACACCTACAAGATTGGCCCCACTTTCGCCGGCCGCGTCGAGCGGCTGGATGTCCAGGTGGGCGACCGGGTGCATGCTGGCCAGCTACTCGGCGAGATGGATCCCGTGGATCTCGATGACCGGCTGCGCGCACAGCAAGCGGCGGTCAAGCGTGCCGACGCGGTAGTGCGGGAAGCCGCCGCCCGGCAGACCTATGCCACAAGCCAGGCTCGACGCTACGAACTGATGTCTGCGGCGCAGATGATCAGCGAGGAAACCGTGGTCACCAAACGGCAGGAGCTGGCGATCGCAGACGCCGTGCTGCTCGCTGCGCGGGAGGACCTGACGCGCACCCAGTCCGATCTCGATGCGCTGCGCGCACAGCGCGGCAATCTGCAGCTCGTCGCTCCGGCCGACGGTATCGTCACTTCGCGCGATGCAGATCCCGGCACCACCGTCGTTGCGGGTCAGGCGGTCGTCGAACTGATTGATACGCCCAGCATCTGGGTCAATGTGCGCTTTGACCAGATCAGCGCATCGGGACTGGCCAGGGATTTACCCGCAAGTATCCAGCTGCGTTCGCGCGTCGGCGAGGCATTTCCTGGCCGCGTTCTGCGCGTCGAGCCCAAGGCGGATGCCGTGACGGAGGAAACGCTGGCCAAGGTGATCTTCGATCAGGTGCCCGCGCAGCCACCACCGCTAGGCGAACTGGCGGAAGTCACCATAGATCTGCCGGCACTGCCCACCATGCCGGTAATCCCCAACGCCTCCATCCAGCGGCAGGGCAACAAGATCGGCGTTTGGCAGATCGTGGATGGCGCGCCCCGCTTCGTTGACATCAAGTTGGGACGCGCCGACCTTGATGGCCATGTACAGGTGCTGGACGGGCTGACGCCGGGCGACCGGATTGTGCAATACAGCGAAAGAACGCT
>JBFFJL010000125.1:0-9276 GCA_041555955.1 Nevskiaceae bacterium | reverse complement strand
GATCGAAGCGGAGCAGTCAGTTCTGGGTGGACTGATGCTGGACAACCGCGTCTGGCCTGATCTTGCCGGGTACCTGTCACCGGAGCATTTCTATCGCGAAGATCATCAGCTGATCTATCGTGCGATCTGTGAGCTGGTGGGGGGTAATCGACCCTGCGACTTTGTGACCTTGTCAGAGCACCTCAAGGCGCAGGGCAAGCTCGATGAGGCTGGCGGTCTTGGGTACCTCGGCAGCATCGCCAATGAAACTCCGAACGCAGCCAATGTGCAGGCTTACGCGGAGATCGTGCGCGAGCGCGCGGTTTTGCGTGGACTGGTCCAGGTTGGCGGCAACGTGGCCGAGCTCGGCTATCGGCCGGAGGGAAGACACTATTCCGAACTGCTGGACGTCGCTGAGCAACAAGTTCAGGGACTGAGGTCCCGTGCCGAAAATGCGCGGTCGACCTACTTCGACATGCCCGAGCTGATGAACAAGCTCGAACGCAAGATCGAGCACCTTCGCCAGAATCCTGGTGGACTTGCGGGCTTGTCGACCGGTCTGACGGACCTCGATGCCAAGACCACGGGTCTGCACCCGGGCGATCTGGTAATTCTCGCCGGGCGTCCGGCCATGGGTAAGACCAGTCTTGCGCTGGGCATCGCAGAGCATGTGGTGCTGTACGAGCGCAAGTCGGTTGCGGTTTTCAGTATGGAAATGCCGGCTGAGCAGCTGGCGATGCGTATGGTGTCGTCGTTTGCGCGAATTCCAATGGGAAAGCTGCGCAGCGGCGAGCTCGAAGATCGCGACTGGGATCGCTTGATTTCTCAGGGCAGTCTGATCCGGGATGCTCCGCTGTATATCGATGAAACCGGTGGTTTGTCGCCGTTGGAAATCCGTGCGCGCGCGCGGCGGATCAAGTCGCGTCACGGCCTGGGCCTGATCGTGGTCGATTACCTCCAGTTGATGCAGGTGCCGGGGACCAAGGACAACCGTACCGGTGAAATCGCCGAGATTTCGCGCAGTCTCAAGGCGATGGCCAAGGAATTGGAAGTGCCGGTGATTGCGCTGTCGCAGCTGAATCGCGGAGTCGAGCAGCGTGACAATAAGAGGCCGCGCATGTCTGACTTGCGCGAGTCCGGCGGTATCGAACAGGACGCCGATCTGGTTGCGATGATCTACCGCGACGAGGTCTACAACGAGAACACGCCGGACAAGGGGATTGCCGAGATCATCATCACGAAGCAACGTAACGGTGAGCTGGGTACCGTGAGGGTGTCGTTTCTCGGACAGTACACCCGCTTCGAAAATCTCGCGCAGGGTTACGCCGACTACGATCACTCCGAATGATTCCGCGTGTTACAGCGACGATCGATCTGGCAGCGATCCGCAACAATCTCGCGGTGATTCGGCAGCTTGCGCCAAAGTCCCGCGTCATGGCTGCGGTCAAGGCCGGTGCCTACGGGCACGGCGCGGTCGCAGTGGCCCGGACGCTCGAAGCGGCATCGGTGGATGCACTGGCGGTGGCGTGCCTCGAAGAGGCGATGAGTCTGCGTCAGGCGCATATCCAGGCACCGATCGCACTGCTCGAAGGCGTGATTTCGATCGAGGAGGCGGCGCTGGCAGTGTATGAGCGCCTGCAGATTGTCGTACATGATCACTGGCAGATCGCGTTGCTGGAGCAACTGCCGCAGACCGCGCGGCTGTCGCTGTGGTTCAAGCTCGACAGCGGCATGCATCGGCTGGGATTTCCCTTGAGTGACGTGCCGCGTCTGGCGGAAGTCCTGCGGCGTCATCCGGGATGGCAGTTCGAGGGCTGGATGACGCATCTGGCCTGCGCCGATGAGCCAAGCAACCCATTTACGCAGAAGCAGATCGAGGCGTTCGACGCGGCATTGAGCGGTGTGCCAGGCCGTCGTTCGATTGCCAATTCCGCTGGCATCATCGGCTGGCCACAGGCGCGCGTTGATTGGGTGCGTCCGGGTCTCGCGATCTATGGCTGCTCGCCCATGCCGGATACCGACGCGCGTGCCCTGGGCTTGCAGCCAGCGATGCGTCTGGAAGCGCGGGTACTCGCCGTACGTCGCTTTGCTGCCGGCGAAAGCGTTGGCTACGGACGCAAATTCGTTTGTACCGAGGATATGCCGATTGCCGTGGTTTCGATTGGCTATGCCGACGGCATGCATCGAGCGTTTCGCGACGGTACGCCAGTGCGCGTGCGCAATCGCACTGCAGTTCTGGCCGGGCGGATCTCGATGGACATGATCACGATCGATGTGCGCGCTGTACCGGAAGTCCAGGTTGGTGATCCGGTGCTGCTATGGGGTGGGGATCTGCCGGCCGAAGAAGTTGCCCGCTATGCGGGCACGCTGTCCTACGAGCTGTTCTGCGGTCTGACCCAGCGGGTGAAGTTTCGGCACATCAACGGCGCCGACATCGCTTGACTCCCCGCCGGAGCCTGCGATGGCTCTGGGCTTAGCGAACGGCCGGTGACAGTTTGCGCAAGGCATCTGCGGTGGTGGCTGCACCGCTGCGATCGATCTGTTCACGCGTAATCACTTGGCCGGGCGCGTTGATGCAAGGGTGCTCAGCATCGCGTTGCAGGTGGCTGCCGGTCTGCGTCAGGCAGTTTTCAGCATTGGCCGGTGTCGTGGTGGGCGTGTCCTGCTGTGTGGGTGATACCGTGGCGGGCTGCACATCGGTCGCGCCTGCAGCCAGCGGTGCAATTGCAAGCACACTCAGGACTACCAGATTTCGAATTTCAAATGGCATCGTCATGGTCTCCAGCAACGGCGAACCGTGACAGTATGCGCCGCTACCGGTCGTGGCGGCCAGAGTGCAAAAACCGCGTCCGCCTGCCATGCGAAGGCGTGTGCTACTTGATCAGCATGAAGGTCATCTGGGTGCCGACCAGCTCAACCGAGTCACCGTCGGTGAGCTTGCGTGCTGTTGAGTCAATGGGTGCGCCATTGTGCAGCGGTTTGGGGCCGCCTGAGTCGCCGCCAACGTGAACGATGTAATAGCCGTCGGCGCGTCGGGTGATTGCCGCAACCTGCACACCGGGCTTGCCGATTGTGGTCAGTGCCTTGGAAAGCTCCAACTCTTTGCCCTGATTGGGGCCGCTGGCGACACGCAATTTGCCCAGCTGTGGGCGTGTGGGGCTCGGTGCTGGCTGCGGCGCGCTGCTTGCGCTTGCTTCGGTGCCGGAGGCAGCCGCCGCGCCAACCTGCTGATCGAACGCGGCACCCAACTGGCCCGGCTTGAGGATCATGGTCTTTTCGAAGTCGTCGTCCGCAGCGGCTTCGCCCTCGTATTTCAGGGTATTGCGGCCGATGCTGATCAGATCGCCATCGGACAGCGGGTGCTTTGCGATTGCCTTGCCATTGACCTGGGTGCCGTTGGTCGAGTCGAGATCTTCGAGAAACGAATCCTGCAGGATCGTGATCACGACGGCGTGATGTCCGGAAACGGCCTTGTCGTTGAGCGGGATATCGTTATCCGGGTGCCGTCCGATGGTGACCCGTTCCTTGGTCAGTGGGAAGTCCTGCGACTGGCCAGTACTGTCAGTGATGATGAGCTTGCCCATTTAGAACCATTCCATTAGACGTTCGTACCAACGCCGGCCGCGTGCGAAAGAGGCGTCAATTCGCGCGAGCACGACGGAAACATTGTCCTTGCCACCGTTCTGGTTGGCGATCTCGACCAGTGTGGCCGCCATCTTCTCCAGATTATCAGCATACTTTCCGACAGTTGCGCTAATGATTTCATCCGCGACCATGTCGGTCAAACCATCCGAACACAGCAGGAGAATGTCGCCGACCTCGACCGGCTCTTCGATGATGTCGACCAGTACGTCAGGTTCGACGCCCAGCGCGCGCGTGACAATGTTCTTGCGCACCAGCCGCGAGGCTTCCTCTCGGCTGTAGTGGCCACGTGCGATCAGTTCTTCGAGTAGCGAATGATCGCGCGTGATCTGCTCCAGATGTCCGCGACGATAGCGATACAGGCGGGAATCGCCGACATAGGCAATCGACGCTCGGTCATCGTGCAGTACGCAGACGACAATGGTAGTGCCCATGCCGGCACATTGTGGCTGGCTGATGGAGGCGCCATGGATCGCGCGGTGCGCCTGCTCGACTGCGTCCTTGATGATCAGTGCTTCACCGCTGTAGCCGCTTTCCGTATCGATTTGTCCTGCGCGACGTTCGCTCCAGCGGCGCTGTGTCACGTCGAGGACGGTGGCGACTGCGATGCCGCTGGCAATCTCTCCGGCGTTATATCCACCCATGCCGTCCGCCAGTACCAGCAGGCCGATATCCGGCACTTCGCCAACTGCGTCCTCGTTGTTGTTGCGCACCAGACCGGTATGGGTCATCGACGCCGAGCTGACCTTGCCGTTGAGCGCCATCGATCAGATCGTGCCAAGAGTCGACAACACGCCACGCAGGTCGCGCGCGAAGTCGGCGCCGCGCTGATAGCGCGCGTCTGCATTTTTTTGCAGGGCCTTGTCGAGGATCGGATCGAGTCCGGGCGGCAGGTCCGGGCGCAGCATCGACAGCGGCGCGTGCGGTTCGTTGGTGATTTTCATCATCAGTGCGGCCATCGATTCGGCCTGAAATGGCAGCGATCCGCACAGCAACTGGTAGAGGGTGACGCCCAGGGAAAACAGATCCGAACGCCCGTCGACTTTCTTGCCGGCGAGCTGCTCTGGCGACATGTAACTGGGTGAGCCGAGCACCATGCCGGTTTTGGTCTTGCTCGAATCGGTAATGCGCGCGATGCCGAAGTCCATCAGCTTGAGCGTGCTGCTGGCTTCGACCAGCATCATGTTGGCCGGCTTGATGTCACGATGCACGATGCCGTTGCCGTGCGCGTAGTCGAGCGCATCGGCCGCGTCGGAGACCAGGCGCAGCACATCGTTGACTGGCAATAGGGCGTTGGGTTTGATGTGCCGGGTCAGATCATGGCCGCGGATGAATTCCATCGCGATGAAGGCCAGGTCGTGTTCCTCGCCGGCGTCGAAGATCGACACGATGTTGGGGTGAGTCAGGCGGCCCGCGGTTTCGGCCTCTCGGAAGAAACGCTCCTTCACACTCTGCAACTCGTCGGGCTCGAACTCTTGCGACAGCGCCATGGTCTTGATCGCAACCTGGCGTCCGATCTTCGGATCCTTGCCCATGTAGACGATGCCCATTGCGCCCTTGCCGAGCTCTTTTTCGACCTGGTAGCGACCGAGCATCGGTTTTTCGAGCTGCTGTGTTGCGTCCAGTACCATCGTGCCGCCCGGATGCGAACCGCTGCCGCCCAGAATCACGGTTTCCGACAGCTTTTTGGCGCGGCTGAGCTTCTGCTGGATATCGCGGAACTCGCGATTGAATCCGGCGATGTACTGGTAGGCCGATTCGGCCTTGTTGAACTGGCGCTTGCGCTCGAAGTCCAGTGCCAGGTTGTAGATCAGATCAAGCAGTTTGTCGTCCACCGGCTGCACGCGACGGAATTTCTCGAACGCCATGTCGAGCTGTCCCTGGCCCTGAAATGCGAGGCCGAGCATGCGGTTTGATTCGGATCCCTCGGTCTCGCTGCTGAGCTTGAGGCGTTCGGTGATATTGAACTTCTTGACCGTCATGAAGGCGTGTCCGCTGAGCAGCAGCAGCGTAGCGACCGTCAGCTTGATCCACAGGGCGTTGCCAGCCATCAATCCGAGTTGCGTTGCCAGCAGGACGATGGCGATGACGATCGTCACTATTGCGGCACCGGTTGCTTTGAGTCGAGGCAACAGCAGCGCGAGGTAAAGGCCGATTGCGAGCAACACGCTCAGTTCAACCCACGTTGCCCAGGCAGGACGGACAAAGAAGTCCTGCTGTAGCAGGCTGGATACGCTGTGAGCGAGCGTGATCACCGGCGTGGTTGATGCTGATACAGGGGTCGCAAAGGTGTCGCCGGTGCCGATCGCAGTTGTGCCGATCAGCACAATCTTGCCCTTGTATTTGTCCAGCGGCAGCTTGCCGCTGAGCAGATCGTAGGCTGAATCTACCGGGAATGGCGGCTGGCCGTCGGCGCCAGAGTAGAAGTGCGTGTACATGCGGAGTGCCGGGCTGGTGGCGATGCCCAGCCCGCCCAGGTGGACGCCTTCACCCAGGCGGACTTCGATGTCTGCGGGTGTCAGGTTCAGCGCGCGCGCCGCAATCGTTAGCGACAGCGACGGATAGAACTCGTCAAAATACTGCAGCACCAGGGGTTCGAAGCGTACGGCGCCATCGACGTCAGGGGTCACGTTCAGGTGGCCGATCGCGACGGCTGCGGCGCCCAATTCCGCGATCGGTGCCTGCACGCTGCGCACCGGGATCGGCAGCGCGCCGCGGGTGCGGGCGTCGACGCGATCGGTGATGTTGGTTAGTGCGTCGCGGCGAATGTAGTCGGGCAACGGTGCGTCGGGCCGGCCCTGAGGGCGCCCGATCTCGAACACCATTGGCAGAACAACGTCACCGCTGGTGGTGATCGACGCGGCCAGCGCGCGGTCTGGCGCGCCGATGCGATCGGCAGCTTCCGACAGGTGTTGCAGCAGCGCGGTCATCAGTGCCCGGTAGTCGCGGGTCAGTGCGGAATCCTGAAATGCCTGTGCAACGCCAGCGACCACGGGCGCGGATTTGGCCGTTTCCTCCAGCATCAGATTGAACGTGTCAATTTCAACCGGAATCTGCTGTGTAAGCGGTGACGCGGCCAGTTCATCCGCAGTCTGCTGCAGGATCGAGGCGCCCTCGCTCAACTCGGGCTCCAGGTACAGTGCGGTGCTGCCGATGACTTTGGCACCGCCCTGATGCAGTTTTTCGATCAACTGCGCCTGCAATTTGCGCGGCCACGGCCAGCGTCCCAGGTTGCGGATCGATTCGTCATCGATCGCGACCACCGCAATTCGATCCGACGGCGTGCGTTCATGGGCACGCACGCCAAGGTCGTAGCTGTAGCGCTCAATCGACTGGAAGGTGTCGCCGAACACGCCATAGGCAAGGACGAGAAAAACGACGGTGAAGATGGATGCCGCCAGCCAGTCCTTTGACCAGATCTTATTGTTCACCGGCAGCTCCCCCTGAGCGATTGGGCTAATCTGATAGTACCGGTTTTCGGGCGTGGAATATGTCGAGCAGCGCACGTCGTCGCTGTCGGTTCATGGGAATGATCGTTGATGGCCAAGTTGCGTAGCGAGTATGTCTGCCAGAGCTGTGGCGGGGTCCAGCCGAAGTGGGCAGGACAATGCCCAGAGTGTGGCAGTTGGAACAGCTTGGTTGAAGTGGCGGCTGCGGGCCCGCGCGCCGCGCGCGGCGGGGGCATGACTGGTGCGGCGCCGACAAGGATCCAGATGCTGTCGGAAGTCGCGGTGGATGAGGCGCCGCGCGCTGCCACCGGGATGGCGGAAATCGATCGTGTTCTCGGGGGCGGCGTGGTGCCCGGTGCGGTGATCTTGATTGGTGGTGATCCAGGGATCGGCAAGTCCACCTTGCTGCTGCAGGTGCTTTCGGCGCTGCAGGGGAGGCTGTCGACCTTGTACGTGACGGGTGAAGAGTCGTTGGCGCAGGTGCATCTGCGTGCGCAGCGGCTGGGGCTGGTCGATCTCGATCTTCCTGTGCTGGCGGAGACTTCGGTTGAGCAGATTCTGGCGCAGCTGTCACGGTCGAGTCCGGGCTTTGTAGTGATTGACTCGATTCAGACCCTGTACACCGAGACGCTGGATTCGGCGCCGGGGTCGGTGTCGCAGTTGCGCGAGACTGCTGCGCAGTTGGTGCGTTACGCAAAATCAACGCGCACCGCAATCGTGTTGGTGGGGCATGTGACCAAAGACGGCGCAATTGCGGGGCCTCGGGTGCTGGAACACATGGTCGACACCGTGCTGTATTTCGAGCACGACCCCGGCTCGCGCTTTCGCATCATCCGAGCAATCAAGAATCGTTTTGGCGCCGTCAACGAACTGGGCGTGTTTGCGATGACCGACGGGGGGCTCAAGGAGGTCAGCAATCCGTCCGCGCTGTTCCTGTCGCGCCACGCCGAGCCGGTGCCGGGCAGCGTGGTCACGGTGGCGCGGCAGGGCAGTCGCCCGCTGTTGGTCGAGGTTCAGGCGCTGGTGGATCGGTCGATGGCAGGCACGCCCAGGCGGGTTACCTTGGGCCTTGAAGGCAATCGTCTGAACATGTTGCTGGCGGTGTTGCATCGGCATGGAGGCATTGCACTCGGCGATCAGGATGTTTTCGCCAACGTAGTCGGCGGCATGCGCATTCAGGAGACTGCCGCCGATTTGCCACTGTTGCTCGCAGTGCTGTCGAGTTTTCGTTCGCGACCCTGGCCGGGAGACTGGGTCGTGTTTGGCGAGGTTGGCCTGGCGGGCGAGGTTCGACCGGTGGCCGGGGGTGAGGAACGTCTGATCGAGGCGGCCAAGCACGGATTCAAGCGCGCCATTGTTCCTGCGGGCAACAAACCTCGGCGCAGCCTCAGTTCGTCACTGGAGATCGTTGCCGTTGGGCGCTTGTCCGAGGCCATCGAACAGTTCTAGATTCAGTTCTCGGACGCGGGCCCCCGCCGATGTTGCCGAGCCTGCTGGGCGCGGGCTCAGGCGCGTGCGGGTTTCGTTGCCTTTCCGAGCAATTTGGTGCCCGAGGGGGGCCAGATTCGGGTGCCTTTAATGGCGTTGGCGCGCATTTCCGTGATTTCGAACTGATATCCGCCGATGGCGACTTTGGCGCCGGCCTGAGGCAGGCTTTCCAGCTTTTCAAGCAGCAGGCCGTTGATCGTCTTGGGGCCGTTGGTGGGCAGCTTCCAGCTGAGATTCTTGTTTAGGCTGCGGATCGTTACTGAGCCGGTGACGCGATAGCTGCCATCCGGATCGGCATAGACGTTCTTGATGCGGGTGGCGGGGTCGGATGTGAACTCGCCAATGACTTCCTCGAGGATGTCCTCAAGCGTGACCAGACCCTGGATGTCGCCGTATTCGTCGACGACGAAGCCGATGCGGCGCTTCTGATTCTGGAAGTTCAGCAGCTGTTGATTCAGTGGCGTTCCTTCCGGCACGAAGTAGGGCTCGCGTGCCAGTGCCTGCAGCTCGGCGACATCGAGTTTGCCTTCGGACACTAGGCCCACGACGCGGCGCAGATGGACCACGCCCTTGAGATTATCAATGGAACCGTCAAACAACGGTAGGCGAGTGTGCTGACTGCTGACGACGGATTCCAGGACGGTTTCCCATGGCTCGGAAATGTCGAGTCCAACAATTTCGTTGCGCGGCACCATGATGTCTTCGACTGTCGCCTTTT
>JBFFJL010000124.1:0-9335 GCA_041555955.1 Nevskiaceae bacterium | reverse complement strand
GCGGCGACGCCCTGGGAACTGTCGGTGCCCGATTTCGTTATTATCGACACGAAGAAGGGAACGATCTCCACCACGAAGGCGAGCGGCCTTAACCGGTCGACCGAGTTCACGAAAACCGAACGCAAGGAAGGACTGATCTATCTGCAGGGCGTGGAGGGCGGCCGGGCCTTCAGCTTCGTGATCCATGAACAGACGGGACGCCTGACTGCGGCGATTGCTCGTGATGGGCTGAGCGTAACGGTGTTCGGAGCCTGTACCTCCGCCAAACTATGACAGGATGGCTGCGGGCGGTGACGCCCGCAGCCCGGCCGCAGGCCCGTTGCTATTACTCCGCAAGGACCGTGGTGTCGCCGTCATTCAGCTGCAGGGTCAGCTCGGACAGTTGACCCAGATTGATCCGGCGCCAGGTCTGATCTCCGCCGTCAGCCTGGGACACCTTCACGTCCCACAGCGCCGCTTCGCCGCTGCGGTTGAAGGGTACCGTCACGCTGTCACCCTCGATCAGCGGATCTGCGCCCAGCGCCGCTTCGGCCCAGGCGTTCATGCTCGCCGGAGAAATAAACAGCGCATGAATATCCCCACCGGTGCTGTTGTGCACAACAAAGTCGCGCTCACCGGCAGTGACAGAGCCTGACAGACAGACTGAAAGCAGACCCAGGGTGGGCAAGGCGTATCGGCGCAAGGCGCACACGGCGCCATATTTCTGAAGGCTCACTTCGCGTCTCCATCGAGTGGGAATCCGCGCAGAACCGCGCTGACAGCCAATGATCATGGGCGCCTTACTGGCCACATGCAAATAATGACGTGCATTGCGGCCACCCCGAATGTCGCGCCCTTGCTATGCCAGCCGTGCGCCCAGCGGCACCTCGGCGTCGGGCACACACAACACCACATGCCCCCCCGCGTCATGGAAGCCCGTGACCAGACACTCCGACATCAGTGGCCCGATCTGCTTCTTTGGAAAATTCACAACGGCAACGACCAGACGTCCGATCAGCTGCTCCGGCGTGTAGTGCCGGGTAATCTGCGCGCTGGACTTGCGCACGCCGATGTCTGGGCCAAAGTCCACCTGCAGCACATAGGCCGGTTTGCGCGCCTCGGCGAACACCCGCGCGTCGATCACACGCCCGACGCGCAGCTCAACCTTGATGAAATCATCCCAAGTAATCGTCGTCATCACAGCGTCTTACGCAAAGGCCGGGCCGGACATTCTGCCGCAGGCGCATTGCCCCGTGAGAGGGCTGACGGTTTTCGCGCACTGGCCACCCTTCAGTGGCCGCACAACTGGTCTTCGCAGGGAATGTGGTCACCGTCGCCGTCCATCTTCGTATCGGGACAGTGACGCACGAAATAGGTTGCCTCCTCGCAGGAGCGCATTTCCGAACAGTGCGCACGCCCATCGCACTCGAACTGCATTTGCGCTGGCGATTGCGCTGCTGCCTGCCCGGATATCGACCGGTCCGTCGACGGCACCGAGAGATCAGTATCCTGCAGCCTGCTTTCGTAGCGGTGATATGCCGTCGCCGCCACCGCCACGAGCACCAGCGGCGTCGCCAGTCGGCTCAGGCCGAGCGACTTGCGTGCAACAGGAGCTCGCCGCGTGGACCGCTCAAGCCGCGCTGCCGGTTGCTCCGACCTCACTGGCACGGCACCGACATACGCAATCCTCATCGCCTGCTTGCGACCGGAAGCGTCGTTCTGCACCTCGTACGTCACCAGATCTCCGGCAGCCGGATGCCGTCGCCGTTGCTCAAACGCGCTGATATGCGCAAACACCCGTTCATCAGCACCCCCATTCCACTCGATAAACCCGAACCCGCGGCTGTCGTTCCACGACACGATGCGTCCCTGAAGTCGCATGCTCTTCTCACCTCATCCGATTGACATCAGATTTCTTTCAAAACAGCGCAGCCAACAGTGCCAGCGCCGGCGCGATGGCGGCAAACCCATAGCAGCGCACCAGTACATCCGCGACGGGTTGCTCACGACTCGACCGAATCAGCAGGAAATTCACGATCGCCGTCAGTGGAATCGCCACCATTCCGATCAGCATCGCGCCGAGTCCGACAAACGAACCGTTGCCGGTGTTCTGGTCGATGACGATCCAGACGATCAGCGTCTGCACCAGCAACGGCAGCACCACGCCAAAGAAGATACGCATCAGCGGATCGCCCGCCGGCTCATGCGTTCACGCTGGAGCACGCTCTTGCCGCAAGCGCATCAACAGGTAGACCGCAAACCCCGTCGCCACGCCGGGCACCAAGCCCAGCAGCACCGCGATCCAGCCGTGGCGAATCTGGCGCGTACGCGCCTCGTGGATGACCCAAACGGTCAGCACGCACCAGCAGAAGATCGCATCCAGCGCATACCCGGATGAGAACGGATTGACGAAGCCGGCCATCGCAGCGCCAACGATGTCGGGGTTCTCGAGCAGCGGCGGCACACACAGGACCACGAATGCCGCGGCAAAACCGCTGGCCAGCAGCATCAGCACCGCAGCATAGACACGATTGCTCATCAAACTCCCCCTGTGGATTCCGCCACGCATCGTAATCGACGACGACCACGCCCCGGCCCGCCATCATCTCGGCTTCACGCCGTTCGCGGCCTATTTTTCTGCTGTCGCCAAGCGGTGGGCGACGATAAACGGATGGTAGTCGGCATAGTCGCGATGCTCCACCACCTTGTCGCCTTCCAGACGCAGGATCGTCACGAACGGCATGTCGCGGGTCACCACTTCCTTGCCGCTCTGCAAGACCATTGTCCAGTTCAGCGTGCCCTCGAACACGGCATGGGTGCCGGAGAATATTGCCCGACTCCGATTGAACTGCATGGATTTGATGGAGGCATAGTTTTCACGGAAGTAGATCAGCGTGGCGAGCCTGCCGCTGACCGCAACCTTTCCGAATACCGGCTCTGCAGTAGGGTCCGCAAAGCTCCCCGCGTCCGCCAGATGTTCCCCGAGGACATCCCAGTCACGTGCGATGTAGGCGGAAAAATAGGCTTCCGCCACACGCTCGGTGGCCACAGATGTTTCCGCGAACGTTGGCGACGTCTGTCCGATCGCCGGGTACGCAGACCCGAGCATCGCCAAGGCAAACGAGAGCAGTATTGATAGACGCATGGCAGCAGTCTCCCGGTTCGAGTTAAAAGCCGGGCAACATTCAATCATCAGAGCCTGCGCTGTCCAGTTGCGGCAACAGCGACAGGCCAATGAACGCCAACGGGCGCTCGCCGCGGGCAGTCTTACCGGTTGAGCAACAGCATGGCGATCTGCTGTGTGCGATCGCGCTGCAGGCGCGCGGCGTTGCGTGTGCTGGCGAATGTCAGCACGCCGTCGGCCAGCGCCGGCCAGGTATTGATGCCGCGACTCGGAATCAGCGCAGCGTCGCCCCAGCCGGCATCGGCCGAGTAGCGTGCAGTGACGATGCGCCAGCGCCAGTCGGCGCTGCGCGAGTCGTACCACGCGGCGACGACACTGCCGTCGGCCTGCGCCGCCAGACTCGGATACTGACTCATCGCTTCCGGAACCAACGCAACGGACTCCGGCATCGACCAGCTCACGCCGTCATCGCCGGACACCGCGGACTGGATCGACAGGTTGCGCCCGGACGATTCCAGCACCTTGCTGTCCCAGGCCAGCACCATGCGACCGTCGCCGCTCCAGGCCAGCGCTGGATGGCGGTCGGCGCGCGCCGCGTCGCCGACGACGCCGGCGGATAACCATGCGCCGGCGTCGTCGCCGCGCCGCATCACGCGGATCTGCCAGTCGTCCGGATCGGTGCCGCGCCCGGCGCTGGACCCGGTCCACAGCGGGTCGAGGTCGTCGCGGTTGTCCTGGAACGCCACCGCGATGCGCCCGTCAGCGGACACCGCGACGCACGGCCACACCGATGCCGGATACAGCGCGGAGCGCGTGTCGAACGGCATCGGCGCCTGCACCGTCTTGCCGTCCGCAGAGACGTTCACTGGCGCGGCATCCTCACCGACGATCTGCGCATAAATGTCGAAGGCCTTGCCGTCGCCGATCTCCTGCCACACGACAACTGGCCGTCCGCTAGCGGTGATCGCGATGTCCGGTCGTTCGGCCCGTCCCTCAATCGCGCGTAGCGCGATCTCGTCGCCCCAGCTGCGGCCACCGTCGCTGGAATGGCGCAGGTAAACCGCCGGACGCCGTGGAATCTGTCCGGCGCGCTCATCCTGCCACGCGACCCAGACGTCGCTGTCGCGTGCGGCGATCTTCGGAAAGCGCGCACTGCACGACGCTGGCGCCAGATCGATCGGCTCGCCGCCTTCGGCCATGCGCCGGTAGACCACCTGCGTGCAAGCCGGTGCGTGCACTTCGGAAACCAGATGCGTCACACCGCCAGCAACGGCGACGGACGGGAAGCCGGTATAGCGTCCGATCTCGCCGAGCGCGATCACCGCGCCGTCGTCCACACCCTGATCGGCCGGAATCGGCACCTCGGCCCGCGGGTCCGCCGGGACCGTGGAGATGAAAATCGGCGCCGACACCGCGCGCAACTGATTCGGCACCTGCTCCAGCAAGGTGAGCAGTGAACCCGGCAGCTCGTTGGTGTTGATTGCGGCAATGCCGCCGGGGCCGCGCGCCTCGAGGCGATACCAGGTGGGATCGGCTTCGGCGACGATGTCTTCCTCGTAGACCATGTCCGGACCCAGCGGCACATAGGTCTGGTAGGCGCCGGTGCTGCGGCCCGGCGACTTGTACAGCAGCAGCTGCGTGCCGGTGCCGTGTTCGATGCGGATGCGCAGGCGTCCCGGCGTACCCGCCGGCACGAACACCTCGTCGCCGTTGACGGCTTCGTATTCGCCGTCGTTCTGGAAATCCGCCTGCAAGGTCACGGTCGGCGACAGGTCGCGCAGCTCGGAGGTATTGATGCGCGTGTGCCCGCTGCGCATCCCGTCAAGCAGCGCGCGTTCGCTCAAGTCCTGCGCCAGCACGCCGGTGTACGGCATGCCGGGACCGGCGACCAGCCACAGCTCGCGGAAGTGATTGTCGCCGCCGCCGACGATGCCGAAACGAAAGCCCGCGTTCCAGCGATTCTCGGCGTAGTCGAGCTCGCCTTCCGGATCGCTGCCGCGATTCCAGGTCTCGACGTTGTCGATGCCGACGACGCTGGCCAGCACCGTGGGATTGTGATCCTCATCGTAGGAGCCTTCTTCGGGGTGAGCGATGGTCCAGCTCGCATTCTGCGAATGTGCGTCCCACACCGACCACTGCAGGCGCTGGAACTCCGGCGCGCCCTCCGGATTGGCGCCCTGCACGATCGTGTCGATCGCACCATGCACGGTCGCATGCGGCGAACCGTTGGCCTCCTCGCCCGGGATCAGCAGCAGCTGGTCCGACTTCCACAACGGGTCGTAGTGCTGGTCGTAGGTGCGGTGATCGGTCAGCGGCATCCACTGCAGACCCATGCGCCCGCCCTGAGCGATCTGGTCGGCGACCGAAACATTGCCGACCGCACCCTGGTCAATCACCTGGCGGAAGAAACTACCGTCGGCAGAGTGATCGTCGTGCACATGCGCATCGCCAATGATCCAGTCGCCCTTCGGCATCGGTGATGGCAATGGCGTCGGCGTCGGATCGGGCCCGGACCCGATGGGACCCGATCCGATCTCGACTGTCGTACTTTCTCCGCAGGCCGACACCGCCAGCGCGGTAATCGTCAGCAGCAGGACACGCGTCGTCGACCAGACTCCCATGATGCAACTCTCCATAGCGATGGCATCGGTGGTCGCAGCACGCGCGCGTTCACCGCAGAAAAGCGCGCGATCATGCGACTCTGAAATGACGTCGTGATGAAGATCACGACGTCATCCTGTCCACGGTCACGGAATCGATCCCGGCACCCGCAGCCGAGGCGACCGCATTACCGCGTCACGCTGGCCGACGCCGCGCCGTTGAATTCGCCGTACTGATCGACGATGCCGCGCGTGGCGACGTACGCGCTGTCGCCAGTG
Organism: Nevskiaceae bacterium; assembly: GCA_041555955.1. GTDB lineage: Bacteria > Pseudomonadota > Gammaproteobacteria > Nevskiales > Nevskiaceae > Solimonas. The sequence continues at coordinate 3,353 of JBFFJL010000124.1, read as the reverse complement.
GCGATCGAGCCGGCACTGATCCAGCGCTCGCCGTCGCGCTGCGCGCTCAAGGTGCTGGTGGTGCCGCCGGCGTGGCGCACGGTGATCGTCGCGGTCGCGACATCGGCGGTATCCGCCCACGGCCGGAAGCTGCAGCGGTTGCAGTACTGCTGATACTGCGTTCGATCCTCGCTGTTGTAGCGCTTGATATTGCGACGCGGATCAATCCAGCTCAGGCCGCCCTCGTAGCTGTCGGGATAGTCGATCGGCCCGACGACGTAGCCGGGCTCGTCCTCGGGCACCGTGTTGGTGCCCGCGTCAGTCGCCAGGCCGTCACGGAACTCGCGCACTTCGTGCACCGGCCCGACCGCGAAGCTGACGCGGCCATCGGCCTCAATGCGCAGATCGTTGACGCTGATACCGCCCCAGGGCACAACCGTGAACGGCGTGCTTTCGAGGTGATAGTCCTGCAGCCCCATGACGCCGCGCTTCTGACCGTCGATGACGAAGCGATAGACCCCCTCCGGCGTCACCGCCGGGCGTGCCGCAACGCTGGGCAGCTCGGAGACGAAGGCCTCGAAGCTCGCGGTCCATTCCCACTCGAACAGGCCGGCACGCCACTGCACCAGCGCGACCGGATCAGGGATCGCGACGCTGCCGCCTGCGTCCAGCGTATCGGTCACTGGATTCTCCGGAATCTCGGCGCCGCCCAGCGTCGGCAGGAAGCGCAGCTGCAGCTGCACTTCGCCCTCCTGCGTGCCCCAGGTCTCCCATTGACCATCCTCAGCGCTACCGCCGACCAGTCGCTCCACGCGGACCTTGGGTGAACCGCTGTAGTTGGAGCCGCCGACGAAGCGCACGGTCGCAGCACCGAAGCGCGGCAGCAGCGGCTCCGGCTGCTGGATCACGCGCGCCTCGCCGCCGTCGGCCGGCACGCTCAGATCGAAGGCCGTCGTGTAGCCGCGCGCAAGCACACCCAGGGTTTCGGCGAAGGCTTCCGCACGCAGGCTCTCGACCTGATAGACCGCATCCAACGGGTTGTACGGCGTTTCGGTATCGGCGCCGTTGAGTCGGGCCGCCATCCGCGACAGCCGCGTCGCCAGGAAGTCCGCGCCGTGCTGACCCAGCGCATTGAGCGCCTTGCGGTAATGGTCGTGTGCGCGCATCTCGCGGTACTCGGGCATGTAACCCCAGTAATCGTTGGCCATGCCAACGCTGAGCACGAGGTCATAGCCCTGCGCCGGGAATTCCTCCTGCGTGAAATTGCCCTTGATCTCGGCCGTCTCCAGCGGTTCCGACTGCGCCCACAACGCATAAGCCGGCTCTTCCCATCCGGCGGCGTCGTTGTGGATCTGCGCGCGCAAGCGCTCGACGTCTTCAGCGTTGTCGAAGCTGCCGGGAATCTCGACGCCGTTTTCCGGATAACGCGCGTTCTGGCGTGCACAGTGCCCGGCGAAGCGCGCATCGGCTTCACGCTCGCCCCGTGCCTCGGCGACGCAGGCCCAGTCGAAACCTTCCCAGACATTGCCGGCGACGCGATCCAGCCTGGACTGGATATTCAGTGCCTGCGAGGTGAACTGCTCGCAGGGACACATCGTCGCGATGACGTTACCGAGCTTGAACACCTGCAGGTGGACGGCGGCGGTTTCCTGGATCGCCGTCAGCGACGGGAAGCCATAGGTCGCCGGCACCGGCACACCGGCGGCGAGCAGCTGATCGCGCACGCCGGCCGGGTCGATCGGCAGCACCTCCAGCAGTGGATCGATCAACGGTGCGGTGGCGTCGGCCACGTCATAGAAGCAATCCGGGAAGCCGAGCAGCGGCAGGCCCGGATGCAGCTCCGCGAACAGCGGATCGCTGAGGCAGTTCGAGATCGTCGGCACGGGCTGCGACAGCGGCGGCGCGAAACGCCCGGATGCGTAGGCCACCGCAAACTGTGAACTGAACGCGGCGAACTGCGTCGGGTCCTGCGGGCGCCCTTCCTCGATGCGCTGCAGTCCGTCGAGCACAGTGTCGGCCAGCAGACGCGCAGCGCGGTCGTAGCCGGAGAAGTTCGACTCCTGGAACTCGCGCCGCGCGGCCGGCTGATGCACGCGCGTGTCCTTGTGCGGACCGGAGGCGCCGGTTTCGCGCTGGCTCATCACCGTAGTCGCGCCGCTTTCTCGATCGAGCACGCGCATCAGCGCGTGGGTGATGTCGCCGTTGACGATCTCCTCACCCCAGACCCATTCCGGGTGCACGCCGAAGATCACCCAGTTCGCGTAGGGCTTGGGATGGCCCGGCTCGCTGATGTCGTCGAAGCGCAGCACGCTGATCTGCTGCGTCGTGTAATCGTAGGGCTGGCCGGCCGGCGTACCGTCGTAAGCGGTCTTGGGGCCGTAGGTGTGCGAGCGCGTGTCGTTGGAAAGCATCGTGATGCCGCCCATGCGCACCGGACGCAGCGCGCGCACCGCATCCATCACTGCATCGGCCATCTGCTGCGCCATGTATTCGTAGAAGCGCAGGTCCATCACGTCCTGGAAGATCCAGGTGCCCCAGCCCGGCGTCGAGTAGAATGGCGAGGTGTGACTGTGCGAGGACGTGGTCGCCAGATTGCCGTCGGTCAGGCCACTGAGCGGACCGGACTCGACACCAAGCAGCACCTGGCGATCGTGTTCGGCCAGCAGCTGCACCGTGCGCCGGTGCAGGAAATCGTTCGGCAGATACAGATCGTTGGCGGCGACGCCGACGCGGTTTCCGTTGCTGTCCTCGATCACCAGCGCGCGCGTGGTCACGCGCGTGCCGAGCAGATCCGCACCAACCTTCTTGACCGAATGCACATAGGGATCGAAGCCGCGATCGTGCGCGATGCCCAGCCCGGTATCGGCGAACTGGCCGGCCGACGCACCGAGGTGCCAGCTGGCATCACGCACCGCAACCCCGGCGCGGGACACGCCACTCGGGTGCGGCGCCAGCGCGTCGCCGCCGATCAAACCCGCGAGCTGATCGCCGATCGCTTCGGACACGGTTTCCAGCCCGGCGCAGACCGCCTCCGGCGCGCCGGTGTCGCGACAGACCGCGACCACGCCGGCCGCGGGACTGTCGAGGAATTCCGCCGGCGTCACCGGCAGCAGCGGCGCGGCCGGATACTCGGCCGGCGCGGCAATGCCGTCCAGCGCCGTCAGCAGCGGGCACTCGGCGTTCTGAGCGCCCAGTTCGAAGCCGAGTTCCTCGGCCGCGTTCTGCACCGTGCAGACCATGTGGCGACCGATCGTCGGCGACACCATCAGCGCCCAGTGATCCGGACAGGCGCTGTCAGGTGTCAGACCCAGCGCGTCGAGCAACTGCTCTTCCGGACAGCCGCCGAAGTACAGCGCCCCCTCCTGGAAGGCCTG
>JBFFJL010000123.1:0-9376 GCA_041555955.1 Nevskiaceae bacterium | reverse complement strand
CCATGACGCCGGCGCAGTGGTACGAGTGGATGCTGTGGGCGATCCTGCTGTCGTCGCCGGTCGTGTTCGGCGTGCTGATGCTGCTGCCCGCCGCCTATGGGCGGCACAAGCAGGGGCACAGCAAGTGGTGGGGTCCGGGCATTCCCACGCGCTGGTCGTGGGTCATCATGGAAGCGCCGTCGTCGCTCGGCTTTGCGGTGATCTTCTTTGCCGGCGCGCAGGCCATGAGCTGGGCGCCGCTGGTTCTGTTGATGATGTGGCAGGCGCACTACTTCCAGCGCAGCTTCATCTTCCCGTTCCGGATCAAGGTGCGGCCGGGCGACACCACGCCGGTCTCGATTCCGGTGATTGCGGTCATCACCAATCTGATGATTTCGTTCCTGAATGCGGCGATCCTGTCGTGGGACGGGATCGGCCACGGCTATCCGGCGAGCTGGCTCGCCGACCCGCGCTTCATCATTGGCGCGCTGATCTTCGTGGTCGGCTATCGCATCAACCGCAAGGCCGATGCGATGCTGGCCGCGCTGCGCAAGCCCGGTGAAACCGGGTACAAGATTCCATGCGGCTGGCTGTACGAGCGCATCAGCTGTCCGAACTACTTCGGCGAATTCCTGATCTGGAGCGGTTGGGCGATCGCAACCTGGTCACTGGGCGGTCTGGCGTTCCTGCTGTGGACGCTGGCCAATCTGCTGCCGCGCGCACTGACCAATCACCGTTGGTATCGCAACAAGTTCCCCGACTATCCGGCGCAGCGCAAGGCGGTGATTCCGTATCTGCTGTAGCGCTCAGGCGGCGACGCGTGGCGCGCACAGATAGGGGATGTCTTCCGGCTCGTTGAAGTCGAAGTAGTCGCAGGTCAGCTCGGTGTCGGCGGCGATATCACCGACCGCGACATAGCACTCGCGGTCTTCCTGCCACAGACAGTTCGGCGTATCGCTGTGATTGAAGAAGCGCGAATCGTCGAGGCAGAAGTAGTAGGCGCCGCTGAGCCGATGAATGCCACGGCCGCGATAGCAGTAGCGCAGGATGCTGTCGCGGACCTGCGGTGGGTAGGCGGCAATTTCGGCGTCGGCGATGATCCGGGTCGTGCGCGGGTCGCAGGTGTAGATGACGCTGCCTGCCGGCACGAATTCGGACGAGAACAAACCCACTCCGGCGATCGCACTGGCGCGGACGTGATGCGCAATATGCAACATAGGCACTGACCCTGGCGCATGCTCCTGCATGCCGCGCCATTCTGATCCTGTCCGGGTTCGCTCCGCTAGTGGGTGCGCATGCGGCCCTATGGCGCAGTTTCCAGCGCGACGTCGGCGTCGAAATCGGCATAGCCCAGGCGGCTCATGTGGGCGTAGTGCTCGGCAAACGTGGCGCGCATGTCGGCCAGCGGCACGTCGTCGTATTCACCGCGCAGATTCAGGTATTCCATGTGCCGGTTGCCGGCGCGGTCGAACGGGTGATAGATCGAATCGGCCGTGCCGTCGAACTCCAGCGGCAGCATGCCGAAACGGTCGCACAGCTCGACGTTGAATGCCGGCGTGGCCTTCAGCCATTGCCCGTCGAGCTGGATCGCGGTGTAGCCATGCCAGTAGAAGACGTCGGTCTTCATGGTCTGACGCAGGCGTTCGGTCGACAGGTGATTGCGCACGTCGGCGAAGCCCAGGCGTGCGGGGATGCCAACGGCGCGACACACTGCCGCCAGCAGCACCGATTTGGTGACACACCAGCCTTTTCCGGTCCGCAGCACGCGGCTGGCGCTCAGGCCCTGCGGCGTCAGGTCCAGGTCATAAGGGTCGTAGCGGAAGCCGTCACGCACGGCGTAATACAACGCGACGGCCTGGCTGCGAGCGTCGGCGTCGCCGCCGCGATGGGCCTGGGCAAAAGCGATGACGTCCGGATGGTCGGCGTCGACAATCGTGGTCGGGGCAAGCGAAGTGGATTGGGCAGGGATCAAAGGAATCTCTCTCTACAGCGTACGCCGGCTGGTGAACTGCCGGATCTGCTGGTTCAATGGGTCAGTGAATCGGATCGAGTGTGCCAGCAGCTTCAACGGGCGCTCGAAGTTCTCGGTGTCCCCGTCCAGCACGTCGGGATACATCGGATCGTTGGCGATCGGCGCGCCGAGTGTCGCCATATGCACGCGCAACTGGTGCTTCTTGCCGGTGACCGGACGCAGTCGATAGCACTGCAGAGTGCCGTGCGCCGTGGCGGATTCGATCACCGTTTCGCTGTTGGCCGGACCTTCGGTTTCGCAGCTGCGGAAGAAGGGTTCTCCTCGCACCAGACGGCTGCGTCGTGTCAGCGGCAGCTCGACATCGGGCAATGCCGGCGCCAGGGCCAGATAGCCCTTGTCGATGGCGCGGGTTGCGAACAGCTGCTGATAGCGTCCGCGGCTGTGGCGATTGACCGAGAAGATCACCAGCCCGGCGGTGCCGCGATCGATGCGATGCAGAGGGGTCAGCTCGGGCAGCTGCAGTTCCCGGCGCAGGCGCACCAGCAGGGTCTGCTGCAGGAAGCGTCCCGAAGGCAGCACCGGCAGAAAGTGCGGCTTGTCCGCGACCAGCAGATGTTCGTCGCGATACAGCACCTCGGCTTCAAACGGGATGTGCGGCTCAGGCGGCAGCTCGCGGAAGTAGTACAGATGCTGGCCCGGCGTGTAGGGCGCGTCGGCGTCGAGGGCCGCGCCGCTGGCGTCGCAGACCAGCCCGCGCGAAAAACGTGAGCGCCATTGCGCGGCGTCGATCGCCGGAAAGCGTGCTGACAGGAACGCCAGCGGTGTTGGCCAGTCGCCGGCCGGCAGCCACACGGTGCTGGCGCCCACGCCGTCGCGCATCGGCGGAGTGGCGTCGTCTGTGCGTGCGGCCGTGGCGTTGGGACTCGTCATCGCCGTCATTGTCGCAAAGTGGGGCTGATCTGCGCGGACGTCGTTGCAACCTTTCGTGCTGATGGCGCATCTATGCAGGCAGGACCACCGGCGTGGGCCGGCTGCCGGGTGCATACTGCCCGCAGATCCCGCGACACCATGGGACGCCCGAGGAGACCCAGAATGCGTGCAGCACGGCTGTTTTTCGGTGGCTTGGCTCTGGTGCTGGCGGCATGCCAGCCGTCGTCGACCGATACGCCGGTCGCTGCTGCGCCGCCGCCCACGCAGGCGGCGTGCATGCTCAGCGTCGGCTGGGATCCCTGGGAGCTTTATTAGTATGAGGAGGCCAGCCGGGCGGTCAGCGGCATGGATGTGGAAATCATCAGGCTGCTGGCGGCGGATGCAGGATGTGGTGTGTCTTTCGTGCGCGGCAGTTGGCAGGATCTGCTGACCCAGGTTCGCGACGGCACCGTCGATATCCTGATGGGTGCCACTCCAACGTCCGAACGCGAGGCCTATGCGCGATTCTCGCCGCCGTACCGGCATGAAACTTTCGCGCTGTTCACGCGCAAGGACGATGCCGCAGCGCTGGCGCCGAAGACGCTGGCGCAACTGGCGCAGACCGGTCGCCGGATCGGGGTGACCGACGGCTATTACTACGGACCGGTCGCAACGCAGCTGATCCTGGATGAGGCGACGGCGGGGGCATTCGTCACTGCGCCGCTGGTCGAGCTGAACTACACGCGGCTGGTGGCCGGTGAAATCGACGCGCTGCTGGACGATCCTTTCGTCGCCGCTGCCGTGATGCGACGCAAGGGCTGGGATCAACAGATCGCACAGCATCCGCTGCAGATCACCAGTGGCGAAGTGTCGCTGATGTACTCCAAGGCCGGGCTCGATACGGCGACAATGGACACGCTCGATGCTGCGCTGCAAGCCCGCAAGGGCAGCGGTGCACTGGACGGCGTAATCGGCAAGTATCGCGAGTGAGTGTGCAGCGTTGTGGCGGCGACGTGGCTTAAAAGAGGTCGGCCGGCGAACACGCGGATCGTTCACTCATCGCGGCAGCGGCGCATGACGTCAAGCTGGAGGCGTGCGATGACGCCGAGCGGCCCCTGGTGATCGTCGAACCAACGGCCGACGGCGGGGTTGCGATACATGCCAGATGCAGCATGGCAGCTATCGGACTGAGCGATGCACCGATGACGAAAAACAGTTGGGGTGCAGGTCCATTCAGGATGCCACCGCCGCGCCAGCGCTCGCAGTCCACAACAGGGCGTTTGTCGGCTTGATAGCCTTGTCCAGCGTCATCTGTCATCTCAATTGACGTTCACAGCGGATGCGTATTGCGCAGGATTCAGACAGGCATTGTTCGGTTTCGCGATTCATGCTTGCAGTGATCATCAGGTTGATCGACCAAACCAAACTCTACGGCCGATTCCGCAAACCCGCCGCAAGGCGCGGCGAAGTCAGCGTGACGGCAAGAATCACAGGCCACAGATTGCCGTCCTTGAAGGTGTAAGCCGCCCAAAGCTCGTGCCAGGAATTGCCGCGGACATAGCGGCCCAATCCAGACTCAAAACCCAGCGTAAGTCCCAACCAGAGCAAGCCCACTGCCCACTGTTGGGTCGGCAATCGGCATCCAAGCCATGGCGTGGCGACATAGGCAACGATGGCGATGAGGGCGGAGAGCATCACGCCGCTGAGCAGGGTGCCGTAACGCAGACCCATGTGCGGGATCAGCGCGGCCTCGCGGAATCCGCCGTTCAAGATCGCCAACAGCAGAATGGCGCACCAAAGCGCCAGGGCTTTCAACAGGATCGGCCGGGGCATGCGCACCTCAACGTCGCCAGCCGGCCGCCAAAAGCCGGTTGGCCGCGCGTGCTCCGCGCACGTTCATCCGCCGAACGCCTTGAGCACCGCGCCCATCATCTTCCGCATGATCCCGACCGGCGTGACGATGAGTTTGTCGGTGACGATCTCCTGCGGCTTGTCTCCAGCCTGTTGCAGGGCCTGGTTGAGCGCTGACAGATCATTTGCGGTGAGCAGCAGGCTCGCTTCCTGCGGCTGGTAGGTCGCCCCCAGTGGAAACAGTGTTCCATCGCTGGACATCTCGATATGGCTGCCGAGCACTGCCGAAACGGGGTGTGTCTCAGCAAAAGCGGCCAACCGCTCGATGCTGGACCGGTATTCGTTCCATTGCTTCACATAGATCCGGCCTGGATACACGGTGTCGCCGGTCAGGAGCCAGCCGGTTCTTTCATCGTAGAGCGCGATGTCCTGCCCCTGGTGGCCGGGAACGGGGATGACCTCCAGCGCACGACCACCGAGGTCGATGCGGGCGAGGCCGGAAGGCCAATCCGAAAATCCGAAGTGCTGGCGCACCGCTTTGTCGGTCGGCTTCACCAGCGTCACGCCGGGCTGACCCTGAAATTGCGCGTCCGCCGCTGTGTGATCCCGGTGACCGTGAGAGTGGATCACGGTGATCTGCAGATTCTGGCTCTGCGTGCCCGCAGCACGCCCGGCGATCAGCGCCTGCACCGTGTCGTAGAGCGGAAAGCTTTCGGCATCGCGGGTCGCGCCAGTATCCAGGACCAAGACCGTCTGCGTACCGAACAGCATATAGATGAACGGCGCCTCGAAGTTCGCACACTTGTTCTGACGCAGGATGGTGGTATCGGGGTTGAATTCGAAAACGTCGATCGGCGGATCACGATTGAGCGCGCAATCCTCGCTGCCGTGAATCCAGACTTTTTCCGCCAGGTCCGATGACGCCAGCGCAGGGAAGGACGCAGTCATGACTGCAACGAGAAGCCAATGTTTCATCGCGGGTCCCGGCGGTGACAATGCAGGCATGCGGGTGTGATGGCGCCACGGTGCGGCAGCAAGCGCGAGCTACAGCGTGCTTCTTGAATCATCGAATGCGATACGCCGAGTGGCATGCCACGCAGGCTGAAGAGACTTCGGAAAGCGCCTTGTAAGCGGGCAGGGCTTCGCCTTCCTGCGCCAGCAGTGCAAACTGGCTGGCCGCGTGATGCATGTTCGTGCCCGCAGCCTGCATGCCTTCGGGCATGAACTTCGCCATGTGAGCCGCACCGTGAGACTGAAGCGAACTCATCCCCAGGCGGGACTCCGCGATCAGCGCAGCAGCATCCAGGTCTCCCGCCGCCATATCCACAAGAATTTCATTCAAGGTGGCGAGATGATCGCGCATGTTCGACAGCATGTGATCCTGCATCATCGCCGGAAGCTGAACGAACTCACGTTCATCGTCACCGGCCTGTGCGCTGCCCAGCACGCACAGCAGTAGCGCTGTGGCGGCAATGGATTTGATGGCGTGCATGTTCTTCACTATTGGATTTCACATCATGCATGTCGCTTGAGGTTTTCAGACTCCCTCGAAGCCGCGAACTCCCCCTGCGTTGGACTCGGGTGTGTTGCCAGGCGTCAGTCGCTATTTCTTGAACTTGTCCGCAGCGTTGCTGAACGCGGACTTCATCGAATCCCAGGCGGATTCCACGCCGTCCTTGATCGAGCCCCAGGCTTCTTCGCTGGCGTGCGCAATTTCAGCAAGCTTGGTCTTTCCGTGGTCAATCTGACCTTGCAGCGCGTCGATCTGTTTGTTCAACGCCAGTTGTGCGTCGGCGCTGGCGCCGGAGGCCTTGGCCTTGAGGCGGTCCAGTTCAGCTTTCCATTCGTCCAGCTGAGCCTGCTTCTTCTGTTGGTACAGGTCCTTTTCGTTCATCGCTTTCTCCTGATTGATGTCTTCAGTATGCGCCGGTCTTCGCCCGAAGCGCAGCCGGCATTTCCGCGCTGATCGTTGCGGCGGGCGGGAACGGTGACTTCAGAGCATCAGCATCGTTCTCAAGCGCGCACGCTAGCTGTCGCTGTCCTTCAAGTCTTTCTTCACCAACTTGATGTAGCGCCCGAAGTTGCGATCCTTCTTTCGCTTCTCGGCGTAGGACATCTCGTTGAACCGGGATTCTTCCCGGAGCTTCAGAAAATTATCGAGGTGCTCCTGGCCGATCTCGCCGGCCTGCACGGCCGCGCGTACCGCACAGCCCGGCTCGCTGATGTGCCGGCAGTCCGGAAAGCGGCATTGGGTCGAGAGCGCGGTGATGTCGGCATAGCTGATCTCGATACCTTCGTCGGCAGCAACAATGCCGAATTCGCGCATGCCCGGATTGTCGATCACCAGCGCGCCGCCGGGGAGACGCACCAACTCACGACGCACCGTCGTATGCCTCCCTTCACCGGTTTCGCTGACCGACCCCGTTTCCAGGCTGTCGCGGCCGATCAACTGATTGATCAAGGTGCTCTTGCCGACGCCGGACGATCCGACAAAGCAATAAGTCTTTCCGGGCACCAGCAGTCGATTGAGAACCTCCAGGCCCTCTCTCGTGACGTTGCTCAGCGGCACGATGGGCGCGGTGATGCCGGCGGCCCGGATTTCCTCCAGTTGCGCCGCCAGAACGACAGGCTCCACCAGATCCGTCTTGGTCAACAGGATGAGAGGCTCGGCGCCACCTTCCTTCACCATGACCAGGTAGCGTTCCAGACGCTTCGCATTGAAATCGAAGTGGCAGGACTGAACGATCACCACGTAATCCAGGTTTGCCCCGATCATCTGGTAGCCGATGTCATTGCCGGCCGACTTTCTGCGTAGCGAGGTCCTGCGCTCAAAGCGGGCATGCACCGTGCCGAGGCCGTCGCCCGTGGGCTTCTCCACGCATACCCAGTCGCCGACGCACGGCCGGTCCTGCGGCAGTTGATAACGGTGCAGGAAGCTGCCGGCCAACTTGGCGCGGAACGGGCCGGATTGATCCACCAGCAGCAGCTGATCGCGATCGACCGCGGCGACACGCGCGACCGTATCCGCGGGCTGGCAGTCCGCAGGTGTCTCAAATCCGTCGTTCCAGCCGAGTCCATTCAGTTCGTGGTGCTGATTCATCATTGATCGTCGAGCATCGAAAGGTCGCAAGCGTGCATGCGCGGCATCATAAAGAGACTTGTCCGTTTGGACATGGGGTAGGAACCCCTCTGATGGACGATTGGCGCGCCTGCAGTTAAGTAGGGCGGATTAGCGCAGCATAATCCGCCGGGCGCGTTGAAAGCCGATCGCAACGCATCGACGTGTGCGGTCAGCGGACGCCCGCGTCGTTCCAGGATTGCGATGGTGAAGTAGAAAGTTGCCGCTTGGCACCCATGCGCGGGCGTATCGGTGCATCGTTTCAGCACGCCATCTAGGTCGTTATCGCGACAGGCGGATCAGTGATCCGCCCTACGCGGGCTGGGACAACGCGCCGATGGAAAGCTTCTTCAAGACGCTCAAGGTCGAGCGGGTGTACCAGCTGCGGTACGACACGCGAGCGCAGGCTCGCCTGGACATCGTCGACTGGATCGAGGGCTTCTACAATCGGCAACGCATGCACTCGGCGATCAACTACCAGATCCCGGTGGCTGCAGAATCCGGACTCATGGCCGCATAAACTGCTGTACGTGGAATCGAGGCAAGGTTAGGTAGCGCCGGGTGTACGCCCGACATGGGCATGAACTGATGGGGTGGAAGTCCCCTGTGGGAGTTTCGGAGCTTTCGATGTTGAAAGGCATCACCACTAGCCGACGGCAAGGGCGCAACCGCGAGGGCGCGTCTGAAGGAAGCCTGAGAGCAAACGTGCGAGCCGACGAACAGAAATCGCATAGAAGGCCCAGTCCGTGGGTGAGTCAGCACAAGATGACCAAGCCTAACCGGAACGATGGACAGGGTAAATGCGGCGTTTGTGCACGGAAAGTTCATGTTCTTATTCGGGGAGAGCTGCCGGCCCTGCGCCACGGCATCGACGTGTGTCCCGGAGGGTCCCCCGGGTTATCAAGGACCAGGCGCGGCAACGGTCGGCCCGTTGTCGCGAGCGAATCAGCCGAACACGCCGGTGGACTTGGAGCGCGTGTCGTCGCAAGACGGCACGTGAGACGGCAGCAGTCAGCAGAGACCGTAGTAGTCACGGGCACGTGGCGAAGGGTCGAACAGGAGACGACAAGGAGGAGCCGTGAACCACTCGCACTCGGTGCTGAACCCGACCGGGGAAGCCGACGTGCGGCGTGAGTTTGCGCAGCCAGCCTTGCACGAGGTGACGATGGAAGCGGTCGTCGCCAACGCCAACGTGGCGCGCGCGTGGGCTCGCGTAAAATCCAACCGGGGAGCCCCCGGCATCGACGGCATGCACGTCGAGGATTTTGCCGAACACGCGCGGGCCGCATGGCCGGCGATCCGCCGATCCCTACGGGTGGGGCGTTACCAGCCCCAGCCGGTACGCCGGGTACCGATTCCCAAACCCGGCGGCGGTGTGCGTGAGCTGGGCATCCCGACTGTGATGGACCGGGTGATCCACGCTTTTTTGGATGAGAAACCCGATTATGCCTCCAACGTGCTGCGGCGGACCTACCCCCGCGGGCTGGACACGGAAGTGATGACCTCTGCCGCCCTCGCCCGCGCTTCCCTTGAGGCGAGCGAGCCGT
>JBFFJL010000122.1:0-9407 GCA_041555955.1 Nevskiaceae bacterium | reverse complement strand
GCACTGAGACGCGCGCGGGGGGGGGACGACTCCGGCAGCAGCCACGCCAAGGCACGACAGCAATCCTCGGCACTTCTCAGCTCAATGGGTTCTAACTGATGCAATGCGTGACTACTGCCGTCTGTTTGGTGTCGACCCGCAGGCACTGTCTCCGCGCATGTCCGGCATCGACGCCGAACGCTTCGACCTGATGCTCGGCAAGCGCCTGGTCCGCATTCCCTTAGAAACGCCGGTCGCCTCTGCCAGCGAAGTCCGACAGACCATTGTCGCGCTGGCCCAGCGTGCGCGCGCCGCAGTCATCGGCTAATCACCTCAGACGATTCGAACCCAACTGCGAACATGCCAATTCGCTCTGAACGGTACCAGCGCCAATCACGATCGTCCCGGCCCGTTACGCCGCTCGCCGGCTCGCTGTGCAGTCTGCAGGCCGGGCGGATTAGGCTACATTCACCGAACCGCCGGCCCAGGCCCGCCACCACCGGGGCTGTATTCGTGAACATTCAAAGGACATCGCCAGCACCACTGCAGGTCCGCCAGCTGAAAGGCTGGTGCGCCAGGACTTTTGGCGAATCGCTACTTTCCCGCGTCGCCCATGTTGGATTCTGGTTCTTCCTGATCAAAGGCCTGCTGTGGCTGGTAGTTCCGTTCGCCGCTGTCTGGCTTGGCGCCCTGGCTGACTGAGAGCGTCCACAGCCATGCACTACACTCAGCAGAACGCAAGCAACTCCGTTTCGATCGGATAGCGTTCCTATGCAAAACAATCGGTAGCGGAATCATCGCCCGCACATTCCTGGGTCTCAATCGTTGCTCCGGCGAGATCTTCCACGGTGCCGCGAAGACCACGTGAACTCGTCAAAGCCGTGGCTTATGAAAAGTCTGTAGACGCTCAATCGCAGGACTGACATCGGCAGCGCACTGAGGACTCAGTCCGGTATCTCTGATATCCGCGCTCACGGAACAGCGTGCAGCAAGCATCCGCAACCTCAGCGTCAAACAGTGTGCCCCGGCCTTTGGCAACTTCTTCCAGCGCCACACCGATACCTCTGGCAGGACGATACGGTCGGTGTGAACAGATGGACTCAACCACGTCCGCGACGGCGAGAATCTTTGCTTCGAGCAATATCTGCTCGCCTTTGAGTCCACGCGGATAGCCGCTACCATCCTGTCGCTCATGGTGTTGGCGGATGATCTCGGCGACCGGCCAGGGAAAGTCGATGTCCTTCACGATCTCGAAGCCCGATTCGGCATGCCCCTTGATCAGCGCATATTCAATGGCGGTGAGCGTGCTGGGCTTCGACAGAATCTCCGCTGGAATACTGAGCTTGCCAATATCATGAATCGTCGCCGCGAATTTGAGTCCCTGCAACTGAGGTTCCGGCAGTTCAAGCATGGCTCCAATTTTGACCGCAATCTCAGCCACTCGACGTTGATGACCGGCGGTATACGGATCGCGGATTTCGACCGTACTGGCGAGCGCCGCCACGGTCGATTCCATGCTGCGTTCAAGCTGCCTCAGATTCTCTGCATTCAGAACCCCGGCCCTCAGGTTCAGCACGCCGTAAGCCAGGTCTTCCGCCATCTCAGCCAGCAACGCGAGCTCCTCGTCATCAAATGCCAACTTGTCTTCGGCATACATCGTCATCGTTCCAAAGACCCGATCGTCGTCTTTCAAGGGAAAGGCTGCCGTTGCGGCAAACCCTGCCGCCAGTTCCTTGCCTCGCCAGGGGGCCATGACGGGATCAGTATCGACGTCCCGACTCACGACTGGCTGACCCGAGCGTGCGCACTGCCCCGTCGGGCCGCCACCGAGCTCAGAATCGCTCCAACTGATCTGCATCGTGGGAACGTAGCCGGTATCGTCGCCAAATACGCCAACCGGTCGTATCGGAAGCCCTTCGCCCTGCTCCACCAAACCGACCCAGGCCATGCGGTAACCGCCGGCCTCAACCACGGCGCGCGCCATGTCCGCATAAAGCTGCACTTCACTCTTCGCATGCACCAGGGCGTGATTTCCTGCGCCCAAGGCTTTGAGCGCTCGCGCCGTGCGCGCAAACGCAATGCCCTGCTTCTTGTGCTCGGTGATGTCCATATAGGTGCCAAGCACACCGTTGATCTTCCCCTGCTCGTCGCGCAGCGGAACTTTGCTGGTGAGCAGCGTGATGATCGTGCCGTCCGGCGTCGTCTGCGGCTCCTCGGTGAGGATCTTGGCAAGGCCACTTTCAATAACCTCCCGATCATCTTGCCGATACAGCTCAGCCTGTTCGTGCCAACCCATCTGGTAGTCGTCCTTGCCAATGAGCTGTTGCGGATCGGCAAAGCCGGCGTCGCGCGCAAACGGAACGTTGCCGCCGCGGTAGATCAGATTATTGTCTTTCCAGAAGACCCGCACCGGAATGGCATTCAGCATCCCTTCGATGAGCTGCTTCGATTCACGCAGCTCATTTTCCTCCCGCTTGCGCCGCGTCACGTCGCGGAGCGTGATGACAATGCCGTTGATGCCCGGCTCATTCGGCAGATAGCGTGCCAAACCTTCGACGTCGACCGTGGCACCACTCTTGTGTAGCTGTCGCATCTGGTACTGCACCGGATCGCCAGAGCTTTCAGTCAAGGTTTCGAGGAGACTCATGGCTGCAGGCCGGTCACTGGGCTCGACAAAGTCAGCGAAACTGCGCCCGATGCATTCCGAAAACTCGTAGCCTGCAATCAGCCGGATCGACGGGCTGACATAACGAATAGTGCCGTCAGAATCCAACACGACAATGAGGTCCACCACATTCTCGATCAGCGCACGAAAGCGCGCCTCTGCCACTCGGGTCGCACTTTCAAGCTGACGGCGCTCGGTAATATCGCGGATATTGCACTGGTAGACGCGAACGCCATCAACGTCGTAGGCGTTGCTGATGAACTCAACGTCCATCAAGCTGCCATTTTTCCTGCGCAGTTGCAGATCCTCGTAGCGGATGTAGCCCTTGCGTTCCAATTCATCGAAAGCTTTCTTGGCCGCGTCGATATCCACGAAGGCCCCAATCTGCCACAGCATCTTTCCGATTAATTCGTCGCGGCTGTAACCGATATGGTCGGTCAAAAATGGATTGGCATCGACGATGGCACCCGTCTTGCCATCAAGGATCAGAATGCCGTCCTGCGCCGACTCGAACAGCCGACGGTAGCGCAGCTCTGACGCTTCCATCTTAGCTCTATTGATGAGGGATTTTGACACTTCCAACCATGGGCCACATTACCTCAGGTGACCATACTCCCATCTGCGGCATGGCGCCTGTTCGGTAACAGACAAGAGCCCCCGAACACAAGAATGGCAGAACGATTGAACCCCGCAGATTTCCAGGCGGCAGTGTGCCGGGCATCTTTGCTGACGCCCGGCGATAGCGGGACCGCTACGCTAGATCCTTCGGCCTTGAATGACCCGAATCAGAATCACCACAATCGCCACGACCAGAAGAATGTGGATGAATCCACCCAAGGTGTACGAAGACACCAGACCCAGTGCCCACAGGATCAACAGGACAATTGCGATTGTTTCGAGCATGGCGTCAGATCAGCGCTTGATACGGGAAACTTTTGTACCTTCAATGCTGAGGCTCGCCATCAGACCCTGCTGATCGAAGATGAACGCATAGGCATCATCTTTCAGCGTCGAGGTCGAAAGATTCCTGGCCAAACCCTCATTGACCACGACCACCGTGGGTCCAACGCCCAACTCCCAACCGTCCGACCGGTCGAGATACTCGAGCGCCTTCGAACTCATGAGAAATACCGCGTAGCCATAGGTCTGAGCGCCCGCCTGCAAGCCCCAGGACGCCGATACCGAGTTGTAGTAATTGACGGCAGTCGATCCTTTCAGCAGGACACCCTCGCCATAGGCGCCACCGAAGATCAGCCCTGCCTTGACGATATTGGGGAACACCAGCACCGCCTTGGCTCTCTTTGAAATGTCCTTCGCGATCGGGCTACCCGCGTACAGGACTTCCAGCGAATGCTGGGCATCCTTGTTCAGATCTTCAGCCGTGGCGGCATTGGCGGCTCCAGCAAAGAGGACTGCACACAGTGCCGCGGCGGTTGCAAGAACCAATCCGCGAGCACCATTCTTGAACTTGTTCATTACGTTCTCCGTAAGATGACTAGAGGACTGGCCAATCGGTTGTGCGCGAGCGCTTGAGGAATAGCCTGCCTGGATGGGTGCTGTTTTTATGTCTCGAGGTCCTTCTTCATGCCTGCCTTGAGATCGCCGTAGCCTTCCTGGATCTTGCCGGTGGCGTTCTGCATCCTGCCCTTGGTTTCCATCGTCTTGTCGCCGACGATCTTCCCAGCAGCTTCCTTGATCTTGCCTTTCGCTTGCTTGATCTGGCCTTTGACCTTGTCTTTGTTCATGAGTGACTGCTCCGTCTCGATTGAATGCAATGCAACAGGAAGCCGTTCTACGTCGTTAGATATTGAGGAGCCGAATGCTTGGAACACCTCAAGAACACGATTTTGGGTCGCGCCCTCGGGGCCCTTCCAACTGGCCGCCAATGAATTACATCGGGGCGATTTGATCACCTGACACGCGCACGCGGCTGCCCGAACGCAATCCGCCTGTCGCCGCCACCGTCAGCGTCCGAGTGGCGCCGTTGTCCATGCGGATGACGATGTCGTAGACGGTTGAACTGTCAGTCTTGGAAACCTGGCTGCCGACAACGCCACCAACAACTGCACCTCCTGCTGTTGCAGCGGTGTTGCCGCGGCCCTTACCGAACTGGTTACCCGCAACACCGCCAATGATCGCGCCTATGACTGCGCCAGCGATATTCGGCTGGCCTGCGACCTCGCGTGCCGTCACGGAATTGACCGTGCCGCAGTCCGCGCAGGTGTTGCTTCGATATATCGGCTGCTGATCGACCACATAGGGGCCGCTTTGTGAATTGCTCGTCGAAGCAGGATATGCGGCGCAACCGCCGAGACTCGCCATAGCCACGACCATGGTTACTATCATCAATTGAATTCTGTTCATGGCCGTTCCGCTGTGAACCTGTCAGCAGAATCCGCTTGCTGCGGCAGACCGTCTGTTCGCTGTCGCACATTTCAAAGCGACTAACATTGACCCGAACGTCACAATCCAGTCCTCGCGCGTGAAAGCGCCAGATCGACATAGAGCGCTCCGCATATCCGACCACCGACACCAACGTTCGTGACAAGCCGAAACTGAAACGAAGTGCGCGGTCACCCGATCGCAGAACAGCGCAGCTTGTCGCCACAAAGCCGCCAAATCTGGATTGAGTCGGCCCGAATATGAAAATGACCCGAACGAAACCGGGCCATTGCTTGCCGCTATGCGCGGTGTACGTTATCAATCCCAGCTCAGCGCACCGCCGGTCTGGTACTCCGTAACGCGGGTTTCGAAGAATTTATTTTCCTTCTTCAGGTCGATCAACTCGCTCATGCAGATGCATTGAAATGGCTGATTTCAATTTACTATTGCTGACTGCGCGGCGCTCCCAGATGCTGGAGCTTGGGAGCTTGGGAGCTAGAGGAGCGCGGGGAATGATCAACCTAAGGCGGCTGACCGTCGGAGTAGTCGCAACTTGTGTCGCCGCATGCGATTCATCGGCGCCACCCGCCGTGACGCAGGAAATCGGCGCGGTCATTTCCACAACATTGCCAATTCCCGAAGGCGAGCCGGCTGATCGCTACTCGATGGCCAATGGCTGCTATTTCATACAGTCACGCGCAAGCGGTGAGTTACTGCGCGCGGACGAAGGCGTTGACGCATCCGAGGCAGCATCGGCTGCGACCGCCACTCCATTCACATTCAAAGCATCGGGGCTCGGACAGTACCTGTTCTTCAGTCCCGGCGGCTCGTGGCTCTCCGGCACGGGCACCTCGCCGCATCTGGTCGCCTCGCCTGAAGACGGCGTTGAGTGGACAGTCGCTGAAGCAGGCAGCGATGCGCGCCAAGGATTCTCCGTGGTGAATCGTCAGACACAGCAACCCCTGGCGGTGGACAATAGCGGCGGACCTTTCATGATGGTCGCCGCGCAAGGCTGCAAACCATATCCGGAGGCAGAGCTTAACGCTGTCGGCACACCCTTCAAACGCTCAAATTCGGACGGCACGGTCTTCGGCTATGCAGAAACGCATATGCATCTTGGCGGAAGCGAGGCTCTGGGCGGACGGTTGGGTTACGGTCGACCGTTCCATCGCTACGGCATCATCGAGGCGCTGAACAACTGCGCGGTCGACCATGGCCCCGACGGCACGCTCGATGCACTGGACGCGATCGTCAATCCCAACCGCAATTTCCTGCCGCCCCACGAGACTCAGGGCTGGCCCACTTTCCGCGAATGGCCTGCACACGGTTCACAGACTCACCACCAGACGTATTACATCTGGCTCAAACGCGCGTGGATGGGCGGCCTGCGTTTCATGGTGAATCACCTTGTAGCCAATGAGGTTATTTGTCAGATCTGGCCACTGAAGGAAAACGATTGCGACGAGATGGCAAGTATCGAACTGCAGCGCCAGTTGGTACTGGATCTTCAGGACTACATCGACGCGCAGGAGGGCGGACCCGGCAAGGGCTTCTTCCGCATCGTCAGCGATCCGCGCACGGCGCGGCGGGTCATCGAGGCCGGCAAGATGGCTGTGGTGCTCGGCACTGAAAACGAAAAAATATTCGGCTGCGGCGAGTTCCTGGACCAACCGGAGTGCACCCGAGAGCATATCGACGCCGAGCTCGATCGCTGGTACACACTTGGCCTGCGCTCGATATTCCCGATTCACCTTTTCGACAACGCTATCGGCGGCACACGGTTGACCGACGACGCCGCGCTCAACGCGGTCTATCAGGGCGGAAACATGCTGGAAACCGGACACCCCTATGCGACGATTCCCTGCGAGACTGCCGATGCGACGCCCCCCGGCGAGGCCCCGGTAGAGTCACGCGGCATCTTCGAGTTCGTGCTCACACAGGTTACCGGGTTGCCGCCGTCGTTGCCGCCGCTCACTGGTTGCGTGGAAAACGCGCGCGGCCTGACCGAACTGGGCGATTATTTTGTGCGCGGCATGATCGATCGCGGAATCATGCTTGAGACTGACCACAGCGGAACGCTGTCGCGCAAACGCATGCTCGACATCGCTGCAGAAAAGGGCGTGGGTGTGCTGTCCGGTCATACCGGTTATGTCAGCGACGCACGGGATACCAAGCGCATCCTGCAAGTCGGCGGCATCATATCCAACCTGCCAGACGAACCCGCGCCAGCGACGCTGGATTTCATCCAGCAATTGGCGGCCGCACATCAAGAGGTTTTCGGCACCACACGCCATTTCGCCACCGGACTCGGCTCAGACATCAACGGCATCCACGTCCAGCCCGCTCCACGCGAAGACGCTGCGGAAATACCACTGAAGTACCCGTTTACGTCCTATAACGGCCGCGTGGTGTTCGAGCGCCAGACCACGGGAGAGCGCCAGTTCGATCTGAATGTCGACGGCGTTGCGCACTACGGACTGTATCCGGACTACCTGGCAGATTTGCGGCAGTTGCCCGGCGGCGAAGAGGCATTGCGATATCTGTTCCGGTCTGCTGAAGCGTACCTGCAGTTCTGGGAGAACGCGGAATCGTAACGCATTTCAAAAGACGACTGAACAGCAACCCTGGCGATCAATCCCAGCTCAGCGCACCGCCGGTCTGGTACTCCGTGACGCGGGTTTCGAAGAAGTTCTTTTCCTTCTTAAGATCGATCAGCTCGCTCATCCACGGGAACGGATTGCCCGCACCGGGATACGGCTCGCCCAGGCCGATCTGGGCGCAGCGCCGGTTGGCGATGTAGCGCAGGTATTCTGAGAACATCTCCGCGTTCAGACCCAGGACGCCGCGCGGCATGGTGTCGATCGCGTAGCGGTATTCCAGTTCCACCGCCTGCTCCATCAGACTGCGGATCTCCGCCCGGAATTCCGGCGTCCACAGATGCGGATTCTCCTGCTTGATCTGGTTGATCAGATCCACGCCGAAGTTCAAGTGCATCGACTCGTCGCGCAGGATGTACTGGTACTGCTCGGCGGCGCCGACCATCTTGTTCCGTCGGCCCAGCGCCAGGATCTGCACAAAGCCGACGTAGAAGAACAGGCCTTCCATGATGCAGGCGAACGCGATCAGCGAGCGCAGTAGGCGCTGATCATTCTCCGGCGTGCCGGTCTTGAAGGTAGGGTCCGTCAGCGTCTGGATGAATGGCAGCAGGAACGCCGCCTTGTCGTGGATGCTCGGGATCTCGTTGTACATGTTGAAGATCTCACCCTCGTCGAGGCTGAGACTTTCGATGATGTACTGATAGGCATGCGTATGCAGCGCTTCTTCAAACGCCTGCCGTAGCAGATAGCGCCGGCACTCCGGGCTGGTGATGTGGCGGTAGGTGCCAAGCACGATGTTGTTCGCCGCCAGCGAATCCGCCGTCGAGAAGAAACCCAGATTGCGCTTGACGATGCGCCGCTCGTCCTCGGTCAGCCCCTTGGGATCGTTCCACAGCGCGATGTCCGCCGCCATGCTGATCTCCTGCGGCATCCAGTGATTCGCGCAGCCGTCCTGATACTTCTGCCACGCCCACAGATGCCGCCCCACCGTACCAACACCCGCCTCGGCATTCGTCGTCGGCTCCGGCGCATTGATCACACCCAGGGGAACATCGGAAAAGGACAGCGCAGCTTCAGGCAGAGACATGAGGCAAGGACTCGGATCGGGCACGGTGAACAGACCGCCGCAGCGGTGAATCCCGGAACCTTAGTCAAATCGAGACCAATGGCCGGCTGACCTAGGTCATTGCGGGGCCCGGGCACCCACTGCGCCGCGACGTATGACCGCGCTCGCAAGGATTCCTCAATATTTTGCCGGGTCCGTCGCAACAGCATCGCGCGCCTCAGCCCGGCGGCATGCGAGCGACGACTCCTTGCTCTCGATCTGAAAACCGATGCTCGGCCATGGCCGACGCTGACGACGCCAATCGATCAGGCAATAAACTACGTCGTCCACCTTTCCTCCTTTCGATCAGAAGCCCCGACATGAGCACAATGCAGGCGATTGAGATTTACCAGAGGGGCAGTCTCCAGCAGTGCAGGAATTTCACATTCATCAACCTGTACAGCGACTGTGGGCAAGTTGTGATCATGGGCGAAGTGAAGCTCTTTTTGCACCCATTCCGAGAGCAGTGCGTCCTGAGAGAGCAGAACGAGAATCGCATAGGCATCGTTGAGCGCATCATTGATGGCTGTTCCCCAATCCGTGCCCGTTTCGATTTGTGAGGTGTCACGCCAAGTTGTGTGGCCGCGTTCGGTCAGTTCCGCCTCGATCCTGCGGTTCTCGGCCGCGAGCTCGGTCGAAGCCGCCTCGATCCGGGCGACCGCCCGCTTGCCCCAGAGGG
>JBFFJL010000121.1:0-9422 GCA_041555955.1 Nevskiaceae bacterium | reverse complement strand
GCGGCTGTGGAAGCGTTGAGGTCAGAAGCAGTGTTCATCAGTGCGTCGATGCGTTGGAAGAATTCGGTGAATTGGTGCGTGCGCTGTATTCCCGCGCGGTGCGCCAGATCGCGTGGCCATAGCGATCGAAGCGGCGCACGGCACACTGTTCCATACACGCTGGATGAACAACGTGCTCGGCGACTGGCTGTGCGCGCGCCCGATCTGGCAGGACGTCGCCAAATACCGCACACATCACATCCGGCATCACAGCCACACCGGCACGTTGCAGGACAGCGACCGCTCGCTGATCGCGCCGTTTCCGATCAGCCGCGCGGCGCTGGCGCGCAAGTTGTTGCGCGATATCACCGGGCTGACCGGACTGAAGGTGCTGTATGGCCGCCTGATGATGGATGCCGGGCTGCTGCGCTGGACCGTCGCCAGCGACGTGCAGTGGCTGCCGCGTGGCAACCGCAGCCGCAGCCGGATCGCCGTCACCGCATTGAGCACCATGACTCCGATGCTGATCACCAATGGCGTGCTGCTGGCGGTGCTGGCGGCTGCGGGCCACGCCTGGCTCTACGGCGTCTGGGTGCTCGCCTATGTGACGACGTTTGTGCTGTTCGTGCGCATTCGCGCAATTGCCGAACACGCCTGCACTGAAGACACGCCCGATGTGCTGCGCAATACGCGCTCGACCCACGCCGGCTGGCTCGCGCGCCTGACCGTGGCACCGATGCACGTGAACCTGCATCGCGAACACCACCTGCTAGCGTCGGTGCCGTATTACCGGCTGCCGATGCTGAATCACCTGCTGCGCGAGCGCGACGCATTACCGCTGGCGCCGGGCTATCTGAGTGTGCTGAACCTGGTCACGCAAACCACAGCGAACCGCGCCGCTGTGCCATCCGCCGAGCTTGTTACGGCCGCTTCAGCAACGGACCGAGATGGGTCATGAGTTCGCGCGCATCAAACGCGGTCGGCTGATCGGCAGGTTTGGGCCCTGGGAAAATCTGAATATCCGCAGACGCGGAGTAGGCAGTCTTGTCGACCTGCGTGCTGCCGCCGAAGCCAATGCTGACGCCACCGTGGGACCCGAAGCGGAAGCCCCCGAGTCCAACGCCAACCATCGGGGCACGGTCGCTCTGGGTGCCTTCGGTCTGGGTGTTGTGCACGACAAAGTAGTCGCCCTGCTGCTCCAGCGTCAGTTCAGCGGCACGAAACATCAGGGCGTTCTGCACCGTATCCAGAGGCGTGGCCGAATTGCCGCGAAAACTCACGCGGTAGCGATTCGATTCCAGCTTCTGTTCGGTGTAGCCATACCCGTCGCGCTGTTGCTGGTAAGGCGTTGCCGTGGCACAGCCGCTGACAAACCCGAACACCCATACCGCCAGAAGCACTGACCGCGCCACCTCCAGGCGCCGCGTGCGAGCGTGCCGAACGGTTTCAGTCTGCCAGCGCATCGGTCGCCTCCGGCGCCGTGGCCAGCGCGGCACGGATCTCGCGCAGCTTGTCCTTGACTGCCGCAGCGTTGGCGTCACCGAGACGGATCAGCACCTTCTGTCCGCTGGAGCGACGCTCCAGCGTCGGGTCGGCATACAGGAACATCACCTTGGGCTGGGTCAACTCGATTGGCCCTGTCAGCTGCGGCGTATTCAGCAGATGGTCGATGATCTCGATCACGCGATCGTTGAAGTAGTGCCCAGGAAAGCCGAGCTGCTCATAGGCCTTCTGGAACAGCGGGTAGTAGCGCCGGTAGACCGCCACCAGCGTTACCGTGTCGACGGCCTGCATCGCAGAGACAAAGGCAACGTAACGGTCGGCGTTGGCCGGATCCAGCGTGATGCGCTTGCCAACACGCTGAACTGCAAAGGCTTCAGGAATCTGTGGCACCGAGCGCACCCGCATCGGTACCGGCTCGGCATCGAGACTGTTGATCGTCGCGACCAGCCGCCGCACGATCTGCTTGGGAATCAGAAACGCTTCAACCGGTTGCTCGCCCAGGGCTTCGGCGGCGGCCATGCGCACTGCGGCGTCGCTGTCTTCGAGTGCCGGAAGCGGCGCGCCGGGCTTCACAGCCTCGTCGACCAGCGGGTGTTCGACTGCAGGCGGCGGCGGTTCCGGCATTCCGGGTCCTTCGGCCGCATCGCCCATCGGCGCCTCCGCCATCGGTGGCGCGGCATAGTCACCCTCACCCACCGCCGGCATGCGCAACCACGCATAGCCCATCACCAGCGCGATGAGCAGTGCCGCCAGACCGATCCAATGTCCTGTTTTCATATCGACTTTCCGCTGCACCGTACATCCATATCGGTGCTTCCGCTGTACATGATAAGGAGGGGACTGCGTCGAGGCGCGGGCGCTCCCCCCGGCCCCGGCCATCCTCCGACAAATCGGCTTCACTCGCCACCTACTCCACTCGGACGAGTCCCGGCTCCAGCAGCGTCTGCTACAAAGTCGACGAATTAGCGAATTCAATTCTCATAATTACATTTCAGGCCACCGCTGGAGAGAACCCTTGACCACCGCTGCCCCCGCGATTGCACCCCGCGAAACGCCCACTGTTCAAGGTTGGCCGCTGATCGGCAGCCTGCCCGGCATGGCCCGGGATCCAGCCCGGTTCTTTGTCGACTGCTATCGCAAGTACGGCCCGGTCTATCGTCTGAGCATTCTCGGCAACGACTACGTCACCATTGCCGGCGTCGAGGCCGCCAATTTCCTTGGCACCCGCGAAGGCAAGGAATGCCTGCGCTCGAAAGAGTTCTGGGAAGGCCTGGTCAAGGAATATGGCGCGACCCGCACCCTGACCGGTGAAGACGGCGAAGGCCACAAGGAGCTGCGCGACATCATGCGCCGCGGCTACTCCAAGGAATCGATCAAGGGCCGCTACAACGAACTGGTCCAGATCACGGACCGCGTCATCAAACGTGACTGGAAGGTCGGCGAATCGGTCCCTGTGGTGCAGGCGATGCAGTACATGGTGGTCGACCAGCTCGGCACCATTCTGACCGGCGCCGCGCCGCTGGAGTATGTAAAGGACATCCGCACCACGATTCTCTACATCCTCAACGTGCTGGTCACGCGCCAACGGCCGAAGGTGCTGCTGAAGCGCCCCGAGTACAGGAAGGCCAAGGCGCGCGTGTTCGAACTCGGGCACAAGATGATCGAACAGGCGCGTGCGCGCGTCGGCAAGGTCAAGGACGAAGACAAGAACCTGATCGACGACATCTTCGAGGCACATGTGAAGACGCCGCACATCATGCCGGCCAGTGATCTGATCGTGACCTTGACCGGACCCTATGTTGCCGGCCTCGACACCGTGGCCAACACCACCGCGGCGATCACCTACACCGTACTCAAGCACCCCGAGGTCAAGCGGCGCGTACTCGAAGAAGTCGATGCGCTGTTCGCCGACGGTGAGATTTCCGAAGACGATCTGCTCAAGCGCCTGCCGGCGCTGCAGGGCGCGATCATGGAAACCATGCGCCTGTATCCGATCGCGGTCGCACAGATGCGCTGTGCCACCAAGGATTTCGTGTTTGAAGGCCATCAGATCCGCAAGGGCGAGATGGTTTACATCGCGACCTCGGTACCGCACTTTATGGACGAGTACTTTCCCAACGCCGACCAGTTCGACATCGACCGCTACGCCAAGCCCCGTGCCGAACACATGCAATCCGGTGCGTACTCGCCGTTCGGTCGCGGTCCGCACACCTGCCTGGGCAAGAGTCTGGCCGAGATCCAGATCGCGCTGTCGATGGCGCGACTTTTCTACAAAGTCGACCTCGAACTTGATCCGCCGGGTTACGTACTGAAGACCAAGACCGCACCAACCCCTGGCCCGGCCATGGACTTCAAGGTCCGCGTCAAAGGCTATCGCCACTGACGCCGTCGGGCGTCGAACCAGTCCACTGAGCCCGCCGCAACAGCAACCGGTTCAGTGGACTGGCGCATCGTTCGCCCGCCTTCAGCGGCGTTAGCGCCTGATCGGACGCCGCCGCGGCTGAGACGCCTGCCGTCGCCACGTCCGCACCAACAATCCGGCCACGATCAGCAGGGTGGCGGGGATCACCCGCAGGCCGGAGTCGAGCCCGAACAGCGTCATCACGCCCACCCCTACGTAGACCAAGGGCAGCGCGTCATAGACGAGCTTCGGAAGACGCGGACTTTGTTCAATTAGAATCGCCATTGCACCACCACTTGCCAGGCGCGGCGACCGTCCGGGCTTTGGCCGTCGCTGTCGATCCAGCTGCGCCGACCCAGCATCAGTTCGGCACTCCCGGGAATATCTGTCAGACGATCTATGTCGAGAATCACCTGTGGATGTAACTCTGCGCGACCGACGGTGTCGTCGAATCGAGGGTCGGTGGCTCCGTACACCATGCTGAGGCCAGCGCCGGCCGTCACGATGCTGTGGTCGCCGCGCGCATCAGCGGCGCTGAGCTCCCAGCGCAATCCCTGATCCAGCTCGGGGTCGCCGGGTTTGAGTCGCAGGAACAATCGCCCCGACGTCGGCAGATCGATGTCCAGCCCAACGCCTCCCGACAGGCCGCTCGGCTGGCTGTAGACATAACGCGTCTGCGTGCGCAGCAACCCGGCAATCCGGTCCAGCGCGGGAGCGATGCGCGAATCCGGCCGGGTGACATCGATGCGATACGCGGAGTCAAAACCGACCCACTGCGCGGCAATGCGTTCGATTGAAATCAGGGTCCGCGCGACAGGGCGTTGCGGCGGCAGTTCGTCACCTCCACTGGCCGCGCTCAAGGCTGGACAGCTACACCACAGCAGCGTGCCGTACAACGCGCGGCGTATCCGGCCTACCGGATCACCTCGCCGTCGTTCCCGTCCACTTGCGGCCATCCTGATCGCCTGCAGTCTTGCCCATATCGGTTAACGGCCGGGCGCAGCGATCCTGCATAGATAATTCATACTGGTGCAGACCGCTGGCGTGGCGGCGGCGGCACCACCCGATGCCGATCCGGAGCTATAGACCGCTGGCGATAGGGCGAGCGCCACAGCGGCGCTCATTGCGGCAGCCCCAGATTTCGGGACCGCCCGCACGGCCGGCACGCCGCTGCATCTTGATGCCGCAGACCGGGCAGCTGGGCGTGTGATAGTCGTCCTGCGTCGCGTCCTTCAGCAGCGCAACACACTGCTGTGGTTCCAGCTGCTGCAATTGCTCCAGCAGTTGCCCGGCGTCGATCAGTTTCAGATGCTTGCCCGCGGCAAAGCCCAAGGCATCCTCGGTGAACCCGGACACGCTGTAGAAAATCGCCAGAGTCGCGCCGAAATGATTCCTGACGCCCCACAAGGCACGCACGGCATCGATCGACACCGGATGTGCGGTTGCCGCCTTGCATTGCATCACGGCGAACATCCGATCGGGGTTCTGACGGTCCTCGATCACCAGATTGACGCCGCCGTCCGGCCCGGCCCCGGTGGCGCGCACCGGATATCCCTTGGCATTCCAGAATCCGCCACAGAGACTTTCGAAGCGCTTCCATTCCAACTGCTGCAGCAGCGCAATTGACCAGGCATTCAACGGCGGACGAATAAAGGGCGCGGGCGCTGCCTCGTCCGCCGGAGCGATCCGCAGCAGCGGTGGCTCTGAAGGATGCCGCGACAGATCCGCCCCGCCATCAATGCGCGGCGCAGGGCCAAACATCCGGATCAGCAACCGCACGCCGGCGCCGATAGCCACCAGCACCAGTCCCCACAGCAGCAGGCTTTGCAGCACTGCCAGGGTGCCGTCGGAACCGGCCGGGCGCAGGACCAGATAGGCCGCAAAGATCGCAGCCAGCCACAGCAGCGGCCCCAGCCGGCTTATGCGGTGTCTGCTCGCCATATCTGCCTATCGTCCCCCTCGAAAACCACAACCGGTTGTGGCGAACGCTTTATACCGGCTGGGGCCCGCCAACGCCATGACCTGCAGTCGTTCAGCCCAGCCGTTCGAGCACCGCCTCGAACTGCCTGGATTCGTAGAATCCGGACAACTGCCGCCGCACCATCGGTTCCAGCAGTTTCTTGCGCTTGAGCAGCTTGATCACGTGCGGCAGGTACCGCATGGCCTCGCCGCGCATGTGATCGCGCGTCACCCCGATTTCGTCGAGCAACTCTGCCAGTGAAGTATCGCCGTAGATCTCGAACAGCACGTCGATGGCCCGATCGATCATCGCCGAATAGAACTTGGTATTGCGCAACTCGCGCCAGAACTCGTAGAGATCAACGAACAGCTCCTCGAGATCGTCGCTGTTGATGTCCTCGCGCAATTTCGACAGCGGCACGAATTTATTGCGATCCCAGATCTCACGCGCCATCTTGCGCAGCGCGTCGTCGGTCAGATGCTTGAGCACGAATTCGGCGCTGCTGCGCGCCGTGGCCTCGACGCTCCGCGAGACGTATTTCTTCAAACTGTCGTCGAGCGTGTCCTCCAGTCCCGGTGACGCCTTGTTCATCATGCTCTTGCCGAGCTTCATCATCGAACTGGCGCCCGGAATATTGCGGGTCAGCTCGCCGCTGCGCGCCATGTAGCCCTTGATCCCGTGGTACAGCAGATCCGTCGCGAACGCGATGTAAATCGGGCTCGACACCGCCTCACGCACGAATTTTTCGCGCAGGCTGCGCAGCTCCAGCAGCTTGTCGATCGTCTGTTCGTAGCGCGCATGCGTGACCAGATCCTTGGGCGTGGTCTTGTCGTGAATCTCGTGTGCGTACAAGGCACGTGCGATCTCGGCGATCAGTTCGGGCAAGCCCCCAGCCGGCTCCATCTCCACCGCAAATGTGCGTGCGGTGTCCTTGATCATCTTCGGGGTGACTGCGTCCTTGAGCTTGAGCTTGGCCGCGTCGGCCAGCGCGGCGTCGATCTGGGCATCAACCAGATCGCTCAGGCTGTCTCCATGGATCTGCTCCACCAGAAACGCGACATGGGCGTCCAGCATTGCCTTGGCCAGTGCGGACTGCGTTTTTTTCGTCATTGGAATTTTCGGTCGTCGGCTGAATGCCAACGGTAGACGCTTCAGCGTATCACCGCATTGACCGCGCTGACGGCGATTCAGGCATCTGGCGCGTCCGACCTTAGGGTTCGGCCTTGGCGTGCGCCGGCGGGGCCACAATCACGCGGGCATCGATCGCCACCAGACCCTGCGTTGCCGTCATCACCAGCGGGTTGATCTCAAGCTCGGCGATTTCCGGTAGCGCCGTCACCAGCCCGCCGATGCGGACCAGCACAGCGGCCAGCGCGTCGCGATCGACGCGCGGAAAACCCCGCACGCCGTTGAGCAACGCCTGCGCGCGAATCTCGCCAATCATCGCCAATGCCTCGTGATGACTCAGCGGCACCAACCGGAACGCAACGTCGCGATAGACCTCAACGAAGACGCCCCCCATCCCCACCATCAGCAGCGGGCCGAAGTCGGGGTCGCGACGCGCCCCGACGATCAACTCGATGCCACTGACCTGCTGTTCGACGGCAAATCCGCGCAGGCTCGCGCCAGGCATCCTGATCTTCACGTTATTCGATATTTCATCACACTTGCGGCGCAGCATCGCGGCATCGGTGATGCCCAGCGCCACGGCGCCAGCGTCGGTCTTGTGGATGACCTCAGGGCTGACCAGCTTGAGCACCAGCGGATAGCCGATACTGTCGCCCATCGCCACCGCTTCATCGACGTCGCGCGCGTAGCCCGCGGCGTTGTATCGGATCCCTGCCGACGCCAGCAGCGCCCGGGCCTGCGCCAGATCCAGCGCGCCGCCCCCTGCGGCCTGTTGCGCTGCCAGTTGCGCACGCAGCGTCGCCACGTCCACCGTCGAGGTCGCGGTAGCGGGTGGCGCGCTGACCGCGGCGGTCTGTGTACGCAACCAGCTGCCGCGCCGCATCAACGCAGCCATTGCGCCGACGGCGCGCTCGGGCGTGTCGAATTCCGGAATCCCGCGACGATCAAGCAGGCGCGCCACCGTGGTTCCGGCCTGCCCGAGAAAACTCGACACGATCGGTTTTTCCGGCTGCGCAGCGCCGCTGCAGACCGCCTGCACGATGGCCTGCGCCGCGCGCTCCGGGTCGGTCATCGCCTGCACCGTGAGGATGACGATGATGCCGTCGACTTCGGGGGCCTCACGCAGAATGCGCAGAGCCGCACCGAAGCGCTCGGCCGGCGCATCGCCGATGATGTCCACCGGATTGCCATGCGACCACACCGACGGCAATACCGCATCCAGCGCCGCGCGCGTCTCGGTCGACAGCTGCGCCAGTTCCAGACCCTGCCGACTCGCTTCATCCGCGGCCAGCACCCCAGGCCCCCCAGCATTGGTCAGCACCGCCAGCCGCGAGCCGGGGGCCGGCGGCTGCGCCGCCAGCGCGCGTGCCCAGGCCATGAAATCCCCGATCGATTGCGCCTGCAGCACGCCGGTCTGCGCAAATGCTGCGGCGTAAGCTGCCTGCGAGCCGGCAATGCTGCCGGTGTGGCTCGACGCTGCGCGAGCGCCGGCGGCTGAAACGCCGCCCTTGAGCGCGACCACCGGCTTGATCCGCGCAACCTCGGTCATGGCCTCGAACATCGCACGCGGATCGGCAAACGCTTCGACATAGAGTGCGATCGCGGTGGTCGCCCGATCCGCCGCCAGCCAGCGCAGCATCTGCGCATCGTCGACGTCGGCCTTGTCCCCCAGCGACACCGCGGCCGACAGACCGAATCCTTCGCTTTGGGCATAGCTGACGATGCCCGACACCAGCGCGCCGGACTGACTCAGCAGGCCGATTCCGCCTGGTGCCGGCATCGCCGCGGCGAAACTGGCATTGAGCGCCAGCGCCGGCCGGATCACGCCCAGACAGTTCGGCCCGATGATGCGGATGCCGGCGGCTCGCGCCGTCTGCAGCACCTGTTGTTGCAGGGCCGCGCCTTCGACGCCCGATTCAGCGAACCCGGCCGACATGATGATGGCCGCACGCACACCGCAAACGCCGGCCTGCTCGATCAGCGCCGGCACTGCCGCCGGCGGAATGCAGACAATGATCAGATCGACCGGCGCCCCGATCTCCGCCAGGCTGCGGTGGGCATTCAACCCCAGAATTTCGCCGCCGTTGACGTTGACTGCGTAGACCGGACCACCGAAAGCCTGCTCAGCCGTGCCGGCGCCCAGCAGGTTGCGCAGCACCGCATGACCCACCGCATCCGGCCGCGCACTGGCACCGATGACGGCGATCGAACGCGGCGCAAAAAAGGCGTGCAGCGTTTCGAGTGAGTTCGGGTCGAATGAATCCATCAGAGCAGTCCGTGCCGATTGCGTCAGTACCAGCTCGCCTGCAGCGATGCCGTCACGCTGCGCAGCGGAATCTGCTGCGCGATGTAGGTGTCCGAATAGACACTATGATCCATCACCAGATCCAGCGCGCGCTCGTCGGTGAGATTGCTGCCGGCAACGATCAACGCCCAGCGACCGTCGCCGGC
>JBFFJL010000120.1:0-9537 GCA_041555955.1 Nevskiaceae bacterium | reverse complement strand
CCGGATTGCGCCAGCGCAGCGCCTACGACGACGGCAAGAACGATGCGTGGGATCCTGATTTGCCACAGCGCCATCGCCTGATAGGTGGTATCCGGCCCGGGAACCGTCTGATGCAGCAGTGCTGGAATCTGTGCCAGCGGGATATCCAGCGGTCCCGTGGCCAGCGCGATCAGCGCAATGGCGCCAATCGCGGTGCACAGGGCTACGAGCGAGATCGTGGATCGAATGGAGGCTGAAGGCATCAGTGGAGCGCTGCTGATTGACGCCACCAAACAGTGCCCAGTGACGAATGGCGGCAGCGTAGCCGATTCGCCCGCGCCGCGGGGCGAAATGGTCGTTGTGCTTATGCTGAGTAACGAAGCGTGAGGAGAGCGCCTTTCAGCGCGTCAGTCACTTGTTCAGGATCAGTCGGTCATTGCGGGTTCGCAGCAGGCGGTACTCTTCGCCGCGGTGTTCGATCACAATTTCGCGTGCACCGCGGAGTAACTCCTCGCTGCTGATTCGCGCGGATCCGAGGTGCTGTGGCACGGCACTGGCTTCGGGGGCGCGGGGAGACAGGGGACTCGGCGTCGGGCTGGACATCAGATGCTCCGTATGTTTTATTGGCAAATGATAGTCATTCGCATAAACATGTCAACTGACTCGAGTCGGCGTTCGGGTCAACAAGCTTATGCGGCGAAGCCGCTGGTATACTGCCCGGCTTTACGCGAGAGTGGCGGAATTGGTAGACGCACTGGATTTAGGTTCCAGCGCCGAAAGGCGTGAGAGTTCGAGTCTCTCCTTTCGCACCATAGCGTTGCTGTTCATCTTAGATCCCATACCGAGTCTTGAAGAATGGAAGTTAATGTGAATTCGCCGGGCGGTCTGCGCCGGGAAATGCATGTGCGAGTGCCCGCGGACCGCGTCGCCAAGGCGTTCGATAGTCGTCTGCAGTCGTATGCCAGCCGCGCCAAGCTGCCGGGCTTCCGTCCGGGCAAGGCGCCGCGCAAGGTGATCGAGCAGCAGTATGGCGAATCGGCACGCATGGATGCGGTGTCTGACATCGTGCAGCAGACGTATTCGGAAGCGCTGCAGCAGGCAGGCGTCGAGCCGGCAGGACAGCCGAAGATCGACATCACCGTCGAAAAGTCGGGTGAGCCGCTCGAATACGTCGCGCATTTCGAGGTCTACCCGGAAGTCGTTCTTCAGCCATTGGAGTCGCTGGCGGTTGAGCGCCCGGTGGTCGAGGTGACCGAGGCCGATGTCGACACTCTGATTGAGAATCTGCGCAAGGCACGCAAGACCTTCGAACCGGTGACGCGTGTTGGACAGGCAGGTGACAAGGTCACCGTCGATTTTCTCGGCAAGATTGATGGCGAGGCATTTGCCGGCTCTGAAGGCAAGGACGTCTCGATGGAGCTGGGTTCCAGCCAGTTCCTGCCGGATCTGGAAAACGGCATCGTGGGACATGCAGCCGGCGAGAATTTCGTCGTCGACGTGCATTTCCCGGCGGACTACCGCGCCGAGAATTTGCGCGACAAGACCGCGCAGTTCGAAGTCACCCTGAAGGATGTCAGCGAGCCGAAACTGCCGGAGCTTGATGCTGAGTTTCTTCAGGCTCACTCCGTCTCAGAAGCCGATGGGGTGGCGGGGCTGCGTCAGAAGTGCCGCACCGCGCTGGAAAAAGAGCGTGACAAGGCAGTAACGACCCAGCTGAAGGGCCAGGTTCTGGATGCCTTGCTGGCGGCCAATCCGCTCGACCTGCCGGAGGTCGCGCTGCAGCAGGAGATTCCGCAGTTGCGCCAGGAAGCAGCGGCGCGCATGAACATGGCCAAGGTCGACCCGAGCAAGCTCGGCGAGCTGTTGCCGGATGCGCTGTTCGAGCAGACTGCACGCCGCCGCGTGGCTCTGGGTCTGCTGATTGGTGAGGTCATCAAATCCAAAGGCATCAAGCTTGATCCGGAACGCCTGGAACGCACGCTCGCCGGAATTGCTGCTGATTACGAGCAGCCCGATCAGGTCGTCACCTATTACCGCTCGCGTCAGGATCTGATGCAGGGGCTGGGTGCGATGACCCTGGAAGAGCAGGTGGTCGATGCGCTGGTCAGTGGTGCGGTTGTGACTGAAAAAGTCACCAGCCTTGAGGAGCTGTTGAAACCACAGCAGGCGCCCCAATCGTAATATCGTAACGAACGCTCCGAAGTCACACCGTGTGGCCTCGGAGCGTGCCTTGCCCGGCCTCGCGGCCGGCTATGCCGATGAGCCAGGGATTTGCATGACCGATATTCTGACCCGTGCCCAGCACCTAGTTCCGATGGTGGTCGAGCAGACTGCCCGCGGTGAGCGTGCCTTTGACATCTTTTCGCGCCTGTTGAAGGAGCGTGTGGTGTTCATCGTAGGTCCTATCGAGGACCACGTGGCCAATCTGGTGGTTGCACAGTTGCTGTTCCTGGAGTCGGAAAATCCGGACAAGGACATCCATCTGTACATCAATTCTCCGGGAGGTGTCATTACCTCGGGATTGTCGATTTTCGACACCATGCGATTCATCAAGCCTGATGTCAGCACGATGTGTATCGGGCAGGCCGCGAGCATGGGGGCATTCCTGCTTGGCGCGGGCACCAAGGGCAAGCGGTTTGCTCTGCCCAATGCGCGGGTGATGATTCACCAGCCATCGGGTGGCGCCCAGGGACAGGCGTCGGATATCGAAATCCAGGCGCGGGAAATCCTGTTCCTGCGCGAGCGACTGAACCGAATGATGTCGGAATTCACCGGTCAGCCGATCGACAAGATCGAGCGCGACGTCGAGCGTGATTTTTTCATGAGTGCAGAAAGCGCCAAGGAGTACGGTCTGATCGACCATATTCTGGCCGAACGGGGCGGCTCGGCCGCTTGATGGCCCGACTGCGGTTCGGGTTTTGCAGCAAAATGGCACTGTGCTATACAGGTGTCGCCGGGTGGAATTGCCCGGATGAGGACGGAAGATGACCAACGAGACACGGAGCGGATCACACAGCGGACGCGTTTTGTACTGCTCATTCTGTGGCAAGAGCGAGCACGAAGTCCGCAAGTTGATCGCGGGTCCGTCGGTGTATATCTGCGACGAATGCGTCGATCTGTGCAACGACATCATTCGAGAGGAAGTCCACGCCAAGCCGCACTCCAAGGGGCTGCCCAAGCCGCAGGAAATCCGCGCGGTGCTCGACGAATACGTGATCGGGCAGGACACTGCGAAGAAGATTCTGTCGGTTGCCGTCTACAACCACTACAAGCGCCTGTCGCTGAAGGGCTCTGCAGATGGCGTCGAGATCGCAAAGTCCAACATTCTGCTGATCGGCCCGACCGGTTCGGGCAAGACGTTGCTGGCGGAGACGCTGGCGCGCTTGCTGGACGTGCCGTTCGCAATTGCGGATGCCACCACGCTGACCGAGGCCGGCTATGTCGGTGAAGATGTCGAAAACATCATCGCGCGTCTGCTGCAGAAGTGCGATTACGACGTCGACAAGGCGCAGCGCGGAATCGTCTACATCGATGAAATCGACAAGATTTCACGCAAGTCCGAAAACCCCAGCATTACCCGCGACGTTTCGGGTGAGGGCGTGCAGCAGGCCCTGCTGAAGCTGATCGAAGGCACCACGGCGAGTGTGCCGCCGCAGGGCGGGCGCAAGCATCCGCAGCAGGAATTCCTGCAGGTCAACACGGCCAGCATCCTGTTTATCTGCGGAGGTGCCTTTGCCGGCCTGGACAAGGTGGTTCAGGCGCGCACCGAGCGGACCAGCATCGGATTCTCTGCCGACGTGAAGTCCGAAAAGGACAGTGCGCATGTTGGCAAGCTGATGGCACGCGTCGAACCGGACGATCTGATTCGTTTCGGCATGATCCCTGAGTTCATCGGGCGTCTGCCGGTGATGGCGATGCTTGAGGAGCTTGATGAGGAAGCGCTGATGGCAATCCTCAAAGAGCCGAAGAACGCGCTGGTCAAGCAGTACGCCAAACTGTTCAACATGGAAGGCGTGCAGCTGGAGTTCCGTGAGGAGGCGCTGAATGCGATCGCGCTGCGTGCCAAGGAGCGCAAGACGGGTGCCCGCGGCCTGCGGACCATCATGGAGAATATTCTCCTTGACGTCATGTACGACCTGCCGTCGATGCAGAACGTCAGCAAGGTGGTGGTGGACGACGCGGTCGTTCGCGGTGAAGCCAAGCCGTTCATCGTCTATGAGAACGCCGACAGCGCGGGCTCGGCCAAGAGTACCGCAGCCTAATTCGGTTCATCCTGACTGACGCATGAAGCCCCGCCGATTGGCGGGGCTTCATTGTTTGCGCGGCCGAGGGTTGTGCTGGGTGATTTACCAGCTGATGGAAATACTGCCGAACAGCTGACGTCCGCCACCCAGCTGCGCGAAGTAGGTTCCAGGGAAGAATGTTGCATCGGTCACCTGATTCAGAACCCGGCGGTCGGTCAGGTTGCTGCCGCCGAACGTCAGCGTCCACAGGCCTTGCTCGTCGCCGAGGCTGATGCGCGCCGAATACATGGTGTAGTCATCGACGTAGGTATTCGGGTCGAGATCGGTGTCGGTGTACTGGTCGCCCTGGTACAGCACGTCGACGCTCAGTTGGGTTACCAGTCCCGCGAATAATGGCAACGACAAGGTGGGTGTCAGTGTCGCGGTTTTGCTTGGTGCAAATGCGATGCGCTTGTCACTCAGATCCTGTGTGTCCTGCGCCGAGCCGTACGGCGCTGGAGCGCTGCCGTAGTCTTTATAGCGGGCGTCGAGGATGCCCAGTGAGCCGCTGATGCTCAGCGGTTCGAACGGGGTCAGCCACATGAAGTCAGCTTCCAGGCCCTGGGAGTAGGCGGATGCCGCATTGCTGACATCAAAGAAGAAACCGTTGAAGGCGAGCACCTGCAGGTTGTCAAACTCCGTCCGGTACAAGGTCGTGTTCAGACTCAGCGTGCTGTCGAAGAATTTTCCCTTCATGCCCAACTCGTAGGTCTGTGCTGTTTCAGGTTCGTACTCGATGTCCTCGCCGGTGAACGAGATCGCGTTGAAACCGCCGCTCTTGTACCCGCGTGCGTAGCTTGTATAGAAGTTCAGATCGTCATTCCAGAAGTACTGCAGTACGAATTTTGGCGAAATATCGGACTCGTTGCGCCGCAGATCAGGATAGTCGTACGGATTGCCT
Organism: Nevskiaceae bacterium; assembly: GCA_041555955.1. Lineage (GTDB taxonomy): Bacteria > Pseudomonadota > Gammaproteobacteria > Nevskiales > Nevskiaceae > Solimonas. The sequence continues at coordinate 4,374 of JBFFJL010000120.1, read as the reverse complement.
TGGACCAATGCCTGCATGATGCAGGTCTGCAGCGCTTCAGTTTGGCAGTGCCCGCCGCCTTTCGCGGATACGTCCTTGCTTTCCTGATTGAAGCGAATGCCTGGCGTGATCGCCCAGTGATCGTCGAGGTACCAGGTGAATTGGCCAAATGCGGCATAGGCGGTGATGCCCTGGGTATAGTCGAAACCGTAGTAGTCGTCGCCAATGAGTGGTGTGGTGATGGTCCCGAGCAGTGGCAAGCCGGGAAGACTGATGCCCCCGAACAGTCCGCCAAAGCTGGTGCCGGTGATCAACTCCAGCGCATCACCGGTGATCGCGTAGGACCCGAGATCCTGTCCGGCGATGACTTTCGCATTGATGGCGTAGTCGGAATCGAAGTAGTACAAACCGCTGACAAACTCCAGCCGATCGCCAAGGCCGAACAGGCCGTCGCTGTGCCCGGTGAAACGCAGTTCGACGGTACGCTGAACGTGGTCCTCGTGGCTGTCGAGGCGGGAGATGTCCGCTGGCGAGACGTCGAGATCGTTCAGCTGATCGATGTAGAACTGCGAAATGCCGACAACAAGAATGGACTCGAAGTCCTGAATGCCGCCGAGATCGCCGATCGCCCAGCTGGTTTTTAGGCCAGCAGTCGTGGAGCCCTTGTTCAGGTAGCCCTCGGTGTCCATCGACGTCAGATCGTTGGGTTGATCCTCAACGTCGGGATCGAATGCGCTCAGGTAGGCGAGGCTGCCGGAGTCGAGCTTGTACAGCTGATACGGCCAGAAAGCGATGCTGGTGTCGGAGTCGACCACGGTCAGCTCCATGTCGACGGAATCTGATGCGTACAGCTTCAGCTTGAGGCGCTCGGCGCGCTGATCCAGTTTTTCTTCGTCGCGATTCAGATCAGTGTTGTACAGCTGTCCGTCGGATTTGCGGTCGAGCATCGACACCCTGATGCCCGCCCAGTCGGTCAGCATGCCGCCCATCCCGACCTCGATCCGGCGATCGCCGTACGAGCCCGAGGTGTAGCGGGCATCGCCGGAGAACTCCTCGGTGGCGCTGGCGCTGGTGACGTTGAACACGCCGGCGATGGTGTTCTTGCCGAACAAGGTTCCTTGCGGGCCGCGCAGAACCTCGATGCGATCGATATCGAACATCGACTCGGTGAAATAGCCGCCGCGTCCGAAAAAGATTTCGTCCTGCACGAATCCGACCGAGCTTTCGAAGCTCGGATTGAAGGTGTTGGTGCCGAAGCCACGGATGAACACCTGGGGCGAACCCGGGTCGTCGGTATCAACACGGACGTTCGGGACGTAGGCGGCGACGTCGGTCAGATCGGCTGCGCCGGTATTTTTGATGAAGTCGCCGCTCAATGCGGTCACCGACAGCGGCACATCCTGCAGCGACTGTTCGGTCTTCTGTGCGGTTACGACGATTTCTTCGATCTGCCGGCGCGGCAGTGCGGTGGCCACGGTGGGCTGGGGATCTTCGCGCAGCGGGGCAACGGGAACGAGGTCTGCAATGATCGGCTCTTCCGGCTCACTGGATGCCTCACTCATCCCGGGCTGCTGTGCCTCTGCTGTCGTCGGCCGAACCCCGTCCGTGTCCTCCGCCTCTGGCATTGCTGTGGCTGGAGGCTCGGCGGCCGGCGTCTGCGAAGACTCTGAAGGTGTCGAGTCTTCGAACAGGAAGTCCAGCTCGTCGTCCTGCGCAAACGCTGCAGTCGCAATCAGGCATGCGGTGGCAATCAGCAGCTGCCATGGATTCATGATGTCTTCTCTTTGAAACTCTGGTGGTGAAGGGACTGCAAAAGGTGATCCATCTCTGTGGCCAGTTCGGTGCACAACGCCGCAGGGTCATCCGCTCCGGCAATCGTGACGTTGGCCTGCAGGATTGCACCGAGCAGCAATGTTGACAGCGCGCTCAGCGAGGGCGAGCGCAGTTCGCCGCTGTCGCTGCCCGCTTGCAGTCCCGTATTGATGATCGCGCCGGCCAGTTTGGAGTCGATGCGCAGCCATTCATGCCAACCGAGCGCCGCCGGGCCCTCGATATAAACCAGGCGCCCATAGCGCGGCTCGATGCATAGTTCAAAGTTGCGCCGCATGCCGCGGCGAATCATGTCGAGCGGCGCGGTGCCGCTGAGCGCAGCTTCCATGACGAGATCCGACATCTCGCGGTCGATACGTTCGAATACCGCGAGAAACGCGGATAGCTTGTCATCGAAATGATGATAGAACGCACCTTTGGTCACGCCGGCCTGCTGCACGATGCGATCGATGCTCACACCCTGGTATCCCTCTTCGACGAAGAGGGATTCCGCGGCTGCGAGCAAGTGTTCCCGCGTCTGCTGGCCTCGGCGTGACGGGCGACGTGCCGCCGTGCTCATGTGCGGCCAGCGATCTGCGACAACGCGGCGATAACACGCTCGACATCCGCTTCGTCATTACAGATATGAGGACACAGCCGCAGGGACAGCGGCAGGGTCTGATCGGCGGCAATGCGTTGAACAGTGCCGACAATGCGGTGCTCGTGAATGAATGCCGCAGAAATTCGCTGCTGTTCATAAAGCAAGCGAAAGGCGTCCATCGCCGCACCGGCCGACCCGACATCGACCACGGTGACGCCAAGTGCATAGTTCTCGTTCGATGGTGTCAGCACCGAGAAGCCCCCTTGGCGCAAGCCGGAACGCAGGCGCTGTCCCAGTTCGGCAATGCGTGCCTCGATGCGCTCGGGGCCGAGTTCGAGGTGAAACTCGAGCGCTGCGATCAGTCCGCTCAGTGCGGCGTCATTGCGTTGACCCAGGCACTCGAATCGCGCGGCAGACGGCGGCAGTTCGGACTCCGGGTAGTCGAATCGATAGTCGTAGCCGATGGTGTTGACCTGCATGCGCGTAGCCCATGCTGGACGCACAAAAAGTATGCCCAGCTCGCGCGGGCCGGCGAGCCATTTGTGGGCGCTGGCGGCGTAGCTGTCGCAGTCCATGGCGGCGAGATCGAGTGCAGCCGCCCCCCAGCTTTGTGCGCCATCGACGTGAATGTAGATGTCGGGGCGGGCCGAGCGAATGGCTGCGCACAGCGCGGCGGCCGGCAGGCGCAGGCCGCTGGTGTTGGAAATATGGCTGAAACTGACGACGCGGGTTCTGGGTGTCAGTGCGTTGACGAATGGCGCGATCAGCGAAGGGTCGTCGACCGGATCAGCGGGTAAATCAACCACTCGGATGGCGAAGCCGTCGCGTTGTGCGCGGTAGGCCCAGCTGCGATTGTTGGTGTGATGATTCTGGCTCCAGAGCAGCACTTCATCATCGGAGCTGAGAGGCAGCCCATGGACGACGATTGAGTTTGCCTCGCTGGTGTTGCGAACCAGTGCCACATCTTCTGAGTCAGTTATGCCGAGATGCCGTTTCAGCATCGGTCCCAAGGCAGCGCGTTCGGTCTGCTGATACAGCAGGCGATGGTGAAACGAGGCGTCCAGATCCAGGCGCTCGGCAGCGGCACCCACGCGGTCGGTTACTGTGCTCAGCGCTGGACACAGGTTGGCTGTGTTCATCGGAGTCGGCGCGCTCGGCGTCGAGGCAAATGCAAAGCGGGCACGAACTTCGGACCACGGGGCATTGGAAATGGTTGTGGGCGAGGGCGCTGAAAAGCTGCGCGCCGCTGCAGCCGCAGCACCCGCAGCCGTCCATCCAAGCAACTGACGCCGGCTCAGCATGACGGCTTTCTCGGTGGATGTTTGCTTCGAAGTCGGATGCCCGCGGCCATCAGCAGGAGGATGGATCCGGTAGCAATACCTGCGCCAATCAATACATCGAGTCCCGACTGGCCTGCGATGCGGCGCAACCGCCGTGCAAGCTCTGGATCCGCCGTCAGGTCGGCGCTCAGCCAGGACGATGCAAGCAGCAGCGTCAGGGCGGTCAACGCCAGGGTTGATATGAGACGCAACAGCGTGCCGCTGCGGCCGGCCACGGCGCGGGCGGACAGCAGGGCGGCGCCGATCAGCATCCAGACCTGCGAGGGCACAGACGCGAGTTCAGCGATGGCAAACAGGGATTCCCATTGCCGTTGGGCGAGCCAGGTGATCATCAGGCGGGAGAATAACGGCGGGTTACCGGGCTTGGAGTAGGAAAGTCAGCCCCATGCAGGGACAGAGCGTTGACGTGCGAAGGATCATATCCATACGATCGCAAAAAGCATACCGTCGGTATGGAACTTGCGTTATGGCTGCGATATGGCGCTGCGACGACGGCTCACCTGATGATTTCGATGCGGACAACAATGAAGAAATGCTTGATGACACTGGTGCTCCCAGCAATTTTGGGCTTGGTCGGCTGTGGCCAGGGGGCGGCTCCCCCGGCGCCCGTATCGGCTGATCCGGCGCTTCTTGCGCGACTGCCTG
>JBFFJL010000119.1:0-9581 GCA_041555955.1 Nevskiaceae bacterium | reverse complement strand
GCGTTTCCGGCAGCAGCGCCTGCACGTCGGACGCGACAAAGTTCTCGCCCTCACCCAGACCGATCACCAGCGGACTGGCGATACGCGCAACGACGATGCGGTCCGGCGCCTGGGCGTCGAACACGACGATGGCATAGGCGCCGGTCAGGCGCGATACCGCCTGCTGCACCGCGCGGGTCAGATCGCCGGCCGCCTTGACGCAGTCGTGGATCAGGTGCGCGATGACTTCGGTATCGGTTTCCGATTCGAACACGTATCCACGTGCCAACAGTTCGGCGCGCAACGGCTCGTAGTTCTCAATGATGCCGTTGTGGATCACCGCGATGCGGCCACTGGACACATGCGGGTGGGCGTTGGCTTCGGTGACGCCGCCGTGCGTGGCCCAGCGCGAATGCGCGATGCCGATGGACCCGGAACACGGCGCTGCGGCCAGCTTCTCTTCCAGGCGCGCGACCTTGCCGACCGCGCGCCGCAGCGCCAACTGGCCGTTGCCGTCGACCAGGGCAACGCCGGTCGAGTCATAGCCGCGGTACTCCAGGCGCCGCAGCCCTTCGATCAGGATGGGGGTGACGTCACGGGGCGCAATGGCGCCGACAATTCCGCACATTGAGTGTCAGTCCAGAGGGGAAGAATGGATCGCTTTAAGGACGATGTATTGTGTCATGCGACACCAGACACCTCTAACCAGTTTTGCGTCCGATGCCCTCGTAGTGAAAACCGAGTGCCTTGAGCAGGGCACCGTCGTACTGGTTGCGCCCATCGAAGATCGCGGGCTGGCGCAGCAGGCGTTTCACGGCAGCGAAATCCGGGCTGCGGAACTGCGCCCATTCGGTCACCAGCACCAGCGCATCCGCGCCTTCACACGCACGTTCCGCACTGTCTGCATACAGCAATTCCGGGCGCTCACCATAGATCTTGCGGGTGGCCTCCATCGCGATCGGATCGTAGGCCTGCACTCGCCCGCCGGCGGCCCAGATCGCCTCCATCAGCACGCGGCTGGGCGCCTCGCGCATATCGTCGGTATTCGGTTTGAACGCCAGGCCCCACAGGGCAATGGTCTTGCCGCCGAGTGAGCCCAGGTGCCGTTGCAACCGCTCGAACAGCAAGGTCTTCTGCACATCGTTGGCGGCTTCCACCGCGTTCAGCACCTTGAGATCCTGACCCTGCTCCGCGCCGGTGCGAATCAGCGCCTTCACATCCTTGGGAAAGCACGAGCCGCCGTAGCCGCAGCCGGCGTACAGAAAGCTGAAGCCGATGCGCGGATCCGAGCCGATACCGCGGCGCACGCTTTCGATGTCGGCACCGACCTTCTCGGCCAGCAACGCCAACTCGTTCATGAAGCTGATGCGCGTGGCCAGCATCGCATTGGCGGCGTACTTGGTCAGCTCGGCCGACTCGATGTCCATCGCCATCACGCGATCGTGATTCCGGTTGAACGGTGCATACAGCTTGCGCATCTGCTCCAGCGCGCGCTCGCTGTCGGTGCCAACGATGATCCGGTCCGGCCGCATGAAGTCCTCGACCGCAGCGCCTTCCTTCAGGAATTCCGGATTGGAGACGACGTCGAATTCGACCTGCGCCTTGCGTGCGGCCAAGGCTTCGCTCAGCGCCGCGCGCACTTTGGCTGCGGTACCCACCGGCACGGTCGACTTGGTGCAGACGACGCGATAGTCGGTCATGTGCTGGCCAACGGTTTTCGCCACCTGCAGCACGTACTGCAGATCGGCCGAGCCGTCTTCCTGCGGCGGTGTGCCGACGGCGATGAAGATGATCTCGCCGTGTGCAACGGCCTGCGCGGCATCGGTGGTGAAGCGGATGCGCCCGGCGCGGGCGTTACGGGTCAGCAGCGCATCGACGCCCGGCTCGTAGAACGGGCAATGGCCCGCGTTCAGCGTCTCGATACGTGCGGCATCGACATCCACGCAGACTACCGAATTGCCGGTGTCCGCCAGACACGCTGCCGTGACCAGCCCTACATACCCCGAACCGAACACGCTGATTTTCATTCTGGATCCGTCGTCATGATGATTGTGTGAAGCCGTGCCGCCAGGCGCTCAGCCACCGATCCGATAGTACGCGCGATACCAGGACACGAACCGCTCCAGGCCCCGCTCGATCGGCGTCGACGGCTCGAAGCCGACATCGCGTGCGAGATCCTGCACGTCCGCGCAGGTGCGGTAGACGTCGCCCGGCGCCATCGGCAGCATGCGCATTCTGGCCTTGTGCCCGGTCAGCTGCTCCAGCACTTCGATAAAGCGCAGCAATTTAACCGGCGAATGATTACCGATGTTGTACAGCCGGTACGGTGCCCGGCTGCGTCCCGCGAGCGGCGGGTCACCGGTCCAGCTCGGATCGGCTTGTGCCGGCTGGTCGATGACGCGAATCACCCCGCTGACGATGTCGTCGATGTAGGTGAAATCACGCTCCATGTCGCCGTTGTTGAACACGTCGATCTCGCGATCTTCGAACAAGGCCTTGGTGAACGAAAAGTACGCCATGTCCGGCCGGCCCCATGGACCGTACACGGTGAAAAAGCGCAGGCCGGTCGACGGAATCGCATAGAGGTCGGCATAGGCGTGCGCCATCACCTCATTGGCCTTCTTGGTGGCCGCATACAGACTGACCGGATGATCCGTCAGATTGCCGACAGCAAACGGCACCTGGGTGTTGGCGCCGTAGACCGAGCTGGACGACGCGAAGACCAGATGGCGCACCGGGTGATGCCGGCAGCATTCCAGCAGATTGGCGAAGCCGACCAGATTGCTGTCGATGTACGCCTGCGGATTGAGCAGCGAATAGCGCACCCCGGCCTGCGCCGCAAGATTCAGCACGACGTCCGGCACGAAGTCGACAAACGCCTGCTCCAGCGCGGCACGATCGGCCAGATCCACCGGGCGGAACGAGAAATTCGGCTGCGGCATCAGTCGCTGCAGACGTGCATTCTTCAGCGACGGGTCGTAGTAGTCGTTGAGATTGTCGATGCCCAGCACGGTGTCGCCGCGGGCCAGCAGGGCCTCACAACAGAAATAGCCGACAAATCCGGCAGCACCGGTCACTAGGATTTTCATGGTTTCGTCGTCGAGCGCCGAGGCGCGCCAGGAGTGCCGGTGGATTTTAGCAAGGCGGTCCGCGGTGAGTATCTACGGATCGGGTTCGTGCGATGTGTCCAATCCATCGGAGTGCGGCACGGCGTCTCGATACGCTGCGCTACTCGACGCGAACGGGGGTTGATGAATTCACTCCCACTCAGAACACAACCCGTTCATGTCGAGCAGGCCCGCCAGGGCCGTATCGAGACACCGCAAAGCCGTCTCAAACAGGCGTTTCCGCCCCCCGCTGTGCTAGCCTTACGCCCCCTTTTTTGCCACTGCTCTTTACGGATTCGCAATCATGGCCAGTTACAAAGCACCCCTGCGCGAGATCGGTTTTGTCCTGAATGACGTGCTCAAAGTCGGCCGACTGGCCGAGCTGGAGCTGTTCAAGGACGCCACGCCGGACACCCTGACCGGCCTGATTGACGAAGCGGCCAAGCTGATCGAAAACCAGCTGGCTCCGCTGAACGCCGTCTCCGACGCGCACGGCTGCAAGCTGGAAAACGGCGAGGTCACGGTGCCGCCGGGCTTTACCGAGTTCTACAAGATGTATTGCGAGGCGGGCTGGAACGGCATTTCGCAGAAGAGCGAATACGGCGGCGCCGAGCTGCCCTACACGCTGGGCAAGGTGGTTGAAGAGCTGCTGTGCTCGGCCAACGTGGCGTTTGCGCTGTATCCGGGCCTGACCGCCGGCTGCTTCGAGGCGCTGGAAGCTTCGGCCAGCGACGAGATCAAGCAGACCTATCTGCCCAAGCTCGCCAACGGCGAGTGGTCGGGCACGATGTGCATTACCGAACCACAGGCCGGTTCCGACGTCGGCGCCGCCAAGACCAAGGCGACTCCGCAGGACGACGGCAGCTTCCTGATCGACGGTGGCAAGATCTTCATCACCTCCGGCGAGCACCGGATGGCCGAGAACATCGTGCACTTCGTGCTGGCACGTCTCCCCGACTCGCCGCCGGGCGTCAAAGGCCTGAGCACCTTTGTCGTGCCGAAGTTCCTGGTCAACGCCGACGGTACGATCGGCGCGCGCAATGGCGTCAGCGTGCAGTCGATCGAACACAAGATGGGCATCAACGGCTCGGTCACCTGCGTGATGCAGTTCGACGCCGCCAAGGGCTGGATCGTCGGCAAGCCCAACCAGGGCATCCAGAACATGTTCGTGATGATGAACCTGGCGCGCATCCTGGTGGGCTTCCAGGGTCTGGGCCAGTGCGAGCTGGCGACGCAGAACGCGATCCGCTACGCGCAGGAGCGCAAGCAGGGCAAGGCCTTCAACGGCAAGCCGGAAATCATCGAGCATCCGGACGTGCGCCGCATGCTGTTGCAGATGAAGGCGGTGACCGAAGGCGCGCGCGTGCTGGCCTATGAAACCGCGATCTACGTCGACATCGCCCGCCACCACGCCGACCCCGCCGTGCGCGAGGCCGCGCAGGACTGGGTCGATCTGAACACGCCGCTGGTCAAGGCCTACTGCACCGACTCGGCGGTGGAACTCGGCTCGACCGCAATCCAGGTCTACGGCGGTCATGGCTTCATCAAGGAGCACGGCGTCGAGCAGATCGTGCGCGACTCCAAGATCCTGTGCCTGTACGAGGGCACCAACGGCATTCAGGCCATGGATCTGGTGCGGCGCAAGCTGATGATGCACAACGGCCGCCTGCCGCAGCGCTTCTTCGACGCGGTGAAGGCCGATCTGGCCGCAGGGCCGGAGACGCTGACGGCGCCGCTGAAGCTGGCGCTGGAATCGCTGGAAAGCACCACGCGCTGGATCATGGAAACCTACAAGACCAACCCGGACGACGCCGCGTTCGGTTGCTGCGATTACCAGCGCGCATTCGCCCTGACCTATCTGGGCTGGAACTGGTTGCGCATGGTCCGCGCCGCGGACGCGGCCGGCGATGCGGTCTATGCCCGCACCAAGCAGGTCACTGCGGAATACTTTGCCACCCGCATGCTGTCGCAGGTACCGGCTCTGCTGGGCAACGTCCGTGTCAGCGCGGCGCCGATGATGGAGCTGGACGCCGGGAGTTTCTGAGACAGGAATGGCGGGTTACGCGGCTCGCGCCGCTAACCCGCCCTACGTTCTCGGCAACGAGCACACTGTAGGGTGGGTCAGGCGCAAAACGCCGTAGCCCACCGAGGCAGATGTTTCTGAAACAGGAGAGGCGCAATGAGCACGGTCTACGATTTCGAAGCTGCCACCATCGATGGCCAGACGCAGAAACTCGACGCCTACCGCGGCAAGGTGCTGCTGGTCGTCAATGTCGCCAGCAAATGCGGCTTCACCCCGCAGTACAAGGGACTCGAAGCGCTGTGGCGCAAATACAAGGATCGCGGTCTGGTGATCCTCGGCTTTCCCTGCGACCAGTTCGGTCACCAGGAGCCGGGCGACGAAAACGAGATCATGAACTTCTGTTCATTGACCTACGACGTCAGCTTCCCGATGTACGCGAAGATCGAAGTCAACGGCGCCGGCACCCACCCGCTGTATCAATTCCTGAAAGCGGAAGCACCGGGGCTGCTTGGCAGTCAGGGCATCAAGTGGAACTTCACCAAGTTCCTGATCGACAAGAACGGCAAGGTGGTCAAACGCTACGGCTCGGTCGACACGCCGGAAAAGATTGATGCCGACATCGCCGAGCTGCTCTGATCGCATGCGCTCATCTGCGGGAGATGCCCGACACCGCTTCTGTTTCGGCGTCCGGACATGAGTAACGCCACCTGGAAACAACGTTCGCTGGCCCACGTCTGGCATCCGTGCACGCAGATGAGCGACCACGCGGGCGGCGACGCGGCGCCACTACCGCTGATCCCGATTCGCAGCGCCGAAGGCGTCTGGCTGGAAGACTTCGACGGCAAGCGTTATCTGGATGCGGTCAGTTCGTGGTGGACCAACATCTTCGGCCATCGGCATCCGTATATCGTCGACCAGCTCAAGCAGCAGCTCGATACGCTGGACCACGTGATGCTCGCCGGCTTCAGTCACCAGCCGGTGATCGAGCTGTCGGAACGACTGGTCAAGCTGGTGCCGCCCGGACTGACGCGCTGCTTCTATGCCGACAACGGCTCGGCGGCGGTCGAAGTGGCATTGAAAATGAGCTTTCACTACTGGCTCAATCAGGGCCAGCCGCGCAAGACCCGTTTCATCACGCTGAGCAACAGCTATCACGGCGAAACCCTGGGCGCATTGGCGCTGGGCGATACCGGCCTGTACCGCGACACCTATGCGCCGCTGCTGCTGCAGCCGCTGGTCGTGCCGTCACCGGACTGCTACGAGCGCATGCAGGGCCAGAGCTGGGAGGACCATACGCGCCAGCAGTTCCATCACATGGAGCAGATGCTGGCGCAGCATGCCGACGAGGTCTGCGCGGTCATCGTCGAGCCGCTGGTGCAATGCGCCGGCGGCATGCGCATGTACCACCCGATCTATCTGACCCTGCTGCGCGAGGCCTGCACCCGCTACGGCGTGCACCTGATCGCCGACGAGATCGCCGTGGGTTTCGGCCGCACCGGTCAGATGTTCGCGTGCAACTGGGCGCCGCCGTCGCGGCGCGACCCGGACGCCCAGCCCGGCATCACGCCGGACTTCATGTGCCTGTCCAAAGGGCTGACTGGCGGCACGCTACCGCTGGCCGTGACCCTGACACGCGAGGACATTTACGCCGCGTTCTATGCCGACTACTGCGCCGGCAAGGCATTCCTGCATTCTCACTCCTACACCGGCAATCCACTGGCCTGCCGCGCGGCGCTGGCGACGCTGGATCTGTTCGAGACCGAGAAACCGCTGGTCACCAACCGCATGCTGTCGCAGCTGCTGTGGTCGCAGACCGCTGAACTGCGCGCACATCCGCATGTGGCTGAAATCCGCCAGCAAGGCATGATCCTGGCGATCGAGCTGTCACGCAGTACGGCGCGCAAGCAGCCCTACCCGGCCGAGGAACGACGCGGGCTGCGGGTCTACCGCCATGCGCTGGAGCGCGGTGTGCTGCTGCGCCCGCTCGGGAACGTGATCTACTTCATGCCGCCCTACGTGATCACGCCACGCGAGGTCGAGACGCTGTGTAAAGTCGCCCTCGAAAGCATCAATCTGGCCACGGCCGACTGAGCATTGCACCCCGGTTGCGCCAAGCCCGTATGGCTTTCACGGCACAGCAGACCGACAATCGCCATATGACCACTCGAATCTTTATTGCTGAGGGCCTGGCCGAGGGCGCAAGCTTCGACCTGCCCGAGAACGCGTTCCGTCACCTGGTGCAGGTGCTGCGCCTGCGCGAAGGTGATCCGTTTACAGCGTTTGACGGACGTGGCGGTGAATACGACGCGGTGCTGGTTGAAATCAGCAAGCGCAGTGCCAGCGTCGGCATCCTCGCGCACCAGACGATCGACCGCGAATCGCCGCTGGACCTGACCCTGGCCCAGTGCGTCTCCAAGGGCGACCGCATGGACTTCACCGTGCAGAAGGCGGTTGAACTGGGCGTCACGCGCATCGCGCCGCTGATTTCCGGCCGCAGTGTGGTTCGCCTTGACGAGGAACGCTGGGAGAAGAAGCTCGAACACTGGCGCGGCATTGTGGTCTCCGCATGCGAGCAATCCGGTCGCACGGCGGTGCCCATGGTCGAGGTTCCCATTGCGCTACCGACCTGGCTCGACGACGAGAGTGCGCGCGGCACGCGTCTGACTCTGGACCCGGAAGCGCAGCACAGCCTGCGCGAGCTACCCGCTCCCGGTGGTCCGGTCACGCTGCTGGTGGGCCCGGAAGGCGGGCTCAGCGAAATGGAGCTCAAGCACGCGCATGCAGCCGGTTTCATTGGCATGCGCATGGGGCCGCGGGTGCTGCGTACTGAAACCGCCGGGGTCGCCGCACTGGCGGCCTTGCAGTCCAAGTGGGGCGACTGGACCTGAGCGAGGCTTCGGGGCGCCGCCGCTACGCATTGGCGCCCCCGGTTCAGCGCGCTTGCGCGTCGTCGCCGATCGGATCGGTCCAGACCCGCGTGACCCGGCCGTGGGTGAACTCGACCCATAGCAGGCGCCGATCGTTGTCACCACCGACATACATCCAGCGCTCGCCGACTGCGTGACTTTCGCCGATGTACAGCGTGCTGACATTGTCCGGCGCACGGCCGACCAGCTTGCGCACCTGGGAGCGGACGTCGCCGATGCGAATCTCGCCATGCGCCCATGGCACCGGTCGATCACCGACAAACGGCCCCAGTCCTTCGGCCCGCGCCGGCGCGGCCTGCAGCAAGGCAACGGCCAGGACACCGGCTGCAGCAAGAATTCGGATTCGCATCAGAGTCTCCACCATCGCTGCAGTGTACGTCAGCGCTCACGGATCAGCGGCAATGCCGCCCGCGCGACGTACCCCGCACAGTACACTGCGCGTCAATTCTGAAACGAGTGGGCAGACTGCCATGGCGAGCTGGTACGAACGACACGTTCTCCCCTATCTGATCGACTGCGCCTGTGGCCTGCCTGCGGTCGAGCGTCAGCGTGCAGCGGTGGTTCCGCTGGCGCAGGGGCGTGTGCTCGAAATCGGTATCGGCACTGGCCGCAACCTGCCCCACTACAACGGCGCTGCAATCGAGCAACTCGACGCACTGGACCCGTCGCTGCAATGGCATCCGCTGGCGCGCAAGCGCACGGCGTCACTGCCGTTTCCGGTCGAGCTGATGCCGCTGTCCGCTGAGCGCATTCCGGTGGACGACCACAGCTTCGACTGCATCGTCTGCACCTACACCTTGTGCACGATCCCGCACCCGCTGCAGGCCCTCAGCGAGTTCCGGCGCGTGCTCAAACCCGAAGGCCGTTTGCTGTTCTCCGAGCACGGGCTGGCACCTGACACCGACGTGCAGCACTGGCAGCGCCGGATCGAACCGGTGTGGAAGCACTTTGCCGGCGGCTGTCACCTGACGCGTGACGTACCGGCGCTGCTGACCGAAGCGGGCTTTCACTGCGACAGTCTGGATCAACGCTATCTGCGCGGTCCGCGGCCGATGACCTACAACTATCGAGGCGTCGCTCGCTGCGCCTGATTCTCCGGGTGTAACGGCTCAGCCACCGGTCGACGCCTCGTTGCGCGCCGAGGATGTTTCCGCCTGCAGCTGATGCGCGACCAGGCGCGCCAGACCGGCCACCCCCGGGCGCGCCGCCTCGGGCATCTGGCGATAGGCGGCGAAACTCCCCTGCAGCAGATACGGCAATGCGATCGGACCGGACGGAATCTCGGCTTCGATCTGCGCCAGCGTCTGCGCGCGCTGCGGACCGCGCAGCGCGTTGAACAACGAGCGCAGGATGCCGTCCATGCGCGCAACTTCTGGCAACAGCGCCGGCACGCGCAACTCGATCACCCGGTCAAAGCGCGCATCCAGCTCGAGGTCGTCCGGCAGAAAGATCTCGCGCTCGCGGGCGCCGAGCGCGGCCAGCGGAAATGTCTCCAGCAGCGCACCGACCGACGACAGATGCGCCGGCACGCGCCTGGCCTCAGGT
>JBFFJL010000118.1:0-9613 GCA_041555955.1 Nevskiaceae bacterium | reverse complement strand
TCATGAAGGCGACGATCCGCAGTCGCTGTACATGATTCTGGAAGGGTCGGTCAGCATCATGCTCGAAGACGACGATGGCCGTGAGATCGTGCTGGCGTATCTGGGGCCGGGCGAATTCTTCGGCGAGATGTGCCTGTTCCCGGCGCCGCAGACGCGGACCGCCATCGTGCGCACACGCAAGCCGACACTGGTGGCCGAAGTCGGCTATGAAGCGTTTCACGGCTTTGCACGTTCCAACCCTGACATCATGTTCGAGCTGGCCGGACAGCTGGCCACCCGACTGCGCGATACCACCCGCCGCCTCGGTGATTTGGCGTTTCTCGACGTCGCCGGGCGCATGGCGCACATCCTGCTGGAGCTGATCAGCAAACCCGATGCGGTGGCGCATCCGCGCGGCACGATGATCAAAACCAGCCGACAGGAGCTGGCACGTCTGGTCGGTTGCTCGCGCGAAATGGCCGGTCGCGTGCTGAAGAAGCTCGAAGAGGACGGCATGCTGTATTCGCAGGGCCGCAGCATTCTGGTCTTCGGCGCCGCCAGCAAGAGCAGCTAAGGACAAGCCGCGCGGCGATCGCTCGCCACGCGAAGACCTTGCGCTACTGCAGCAGGGTTCGCAGCGCGGCGCCTGGGCTGTCCTGGCGCATCAACGATTCCCCGATCAGGAAACGATGCACCCCGGCGCCGCGCATGCGCGCGATGTCGTCTGCGGAACCGATGCCGCTTTCGGTCACCACATCGAGACCTTCTGGGATCCGCGCCAGTAGATCCAGCGTGGTTTCCAGCCGCGTCTCGAACGTGCGCAGATTGCGGTTGTTGATGCCCAGCAACCAGCCCTCGCCCAGATCGGCCGACAGCACCTGATCCAGCTCGCCGGCGTCATGCACCTCGACCAGCACATCGAGCTGCCACGCCCGCGCGCAGGCATACAGGGCCTTCAGTTGCTCCACGCTCAAGGCCGCGGCGATCAGTAGCACGCAGTCGGCGCCGATCGCGCGCGCCTCCACGACCTGCGCCTCGTCGATCAGGAAGTCCTTGCGGATCGCCGGCAGGCCACAGGCCATACGCGCCTGCACCAGGAAAGCGTTGTGTCCCTGGAAGAATGCCTCGTCGGTCAGCACCGACAGGCAGGCAGCTCCGGCCGCGGCGTATTCGCGGGCGATCCACGCCGGATCGAAGTCCGCTCGGATCAGCCCCTTGCTCGGCGACGCCCGCTTGATCTCGGCAATGACACCGGCGCGACCGGACGCCACCTTGTCGTTGATCGACGCGACGAATCCACGCACCGGATCAGCTGCGCGCGCCAAGTCCTCCAGCGTGCTGCGGCAGTAGCGCCGGTTCAGCAGCGCGATCTCCTCGCGCTTGCGTGACAGAATTTTCTCAAGCACATCGGCTGCCATCACGCAGCTCCCTGCAGGCTGCGGGTGGCGGCGATGTATTCGTCGAGCTTGCGTCGCGCCGCACCGCTGGCCAGCGCCGCGCGCGCCAGCTCGATGCCCTCGCCAATCGCAGGCGCCAGTCCGGCAACATACAGGGCCGCGCCGGCGTTCAGCGCGACGATGTCGCGCGCGACGCCGTCGACGTTGTCGAGCGCCTCGAGCACGCGCTGCCGGGATTCGGCGGCGTCGGCGACCCGCAGGTTCTGACTGCCTGCCATCGACAGGCCGAAATCCTCCGGGTGGATCTCGTACTCGTGGATCCGGCCGTCGCGCAGCTCACCGACCAGGGTCGCACCGCCGAGCGTGATCTCGTCCATGCCATCCTTGCCCCAGACCACCATCGCTCGCTGCGCCCCCAGTTGTTCCAAGACGCGAATCTGGATACCGACCAGATCCGGATGGAACACACCCATCAGGATGTTGGGTGCGTCGGCCGGATTGGTCAGCGGGCCGAGAATGTTGAAGATCGTGCGCACGCCCATCTCGCGGCGCACCGGCCCGACCGCCTTCATCGCCGGGTGATGATTCGGCGCAAACATGAAGCCGATGCCGCAAGCCTCGACGCACGCGGCGACCTGCTCGGGCTGCAGATCAATCTGCGCGCCGAAGGCTTCCAGCACATCGGCGCTGCCGGACTTGCTGGAAACGCTGCGATTGCCGTGCTTGGCCACACGCGCGCCGGCCGCGGCGGCCACGAACATCGATGCAGTCGAGATGTTGAAGCTGTGTGCGCCGTCACCACCGGTACCGACGATGTCGACCAGATGCTCGCGAATGGTGTCCGCCAGCGTGACCTTGCGGGCGAACTCGCGCATCACGCGCGCCGCGCCGGTGATCTCGCCGATGGTTTCCTTCTTGACCCGCAGTCCGGTCAGGATCGCCGCCATCATCACCGGCGACACTTCGCCGCGCATGATCTGGCGCATCAGCTCGATCATCTCGTCATGGAAGATCTCGCGGTGGTCGATCGTGCGCTGCAACGCTTCCTGTGGCGTGATCGGCATCAGTAGTTCTCCAGAAAGTTCTTCAGCAGGGCGTGGCCGTGCTCGGTCAGGATCGACTCCGGATGAAACTGCACGCCCTCGATCGGCAGCGTCTTGTGACGCATTCCCATGATCTCGTCGACACCGCCGTCGTCAGTCTGCGTCCAGGCCGTGACCTCGAAGCATTCCGGCAGGTCTTCCTTGGCCACGATCAGCGAGTGATAGCGCGTCGCGGTGTACGGCGACGGCAGACCCCGGAACACACCGCCGCCGTGGTGATGGACCTGGCTGACCTTGCCGTGCATGACTTCGCGCGCACGCTTGACCGTGCCGCCGAACGCCTGGCCGATCGACTGATGGCCCAGACAGACGCCGAAGATCGGAAACTGACCCTGCAGGCGTTCGATCAGCTCAAGACAGATACCGGCTTCGTTGGGCGTGCACGGCCCCGGCGACAGCACGATGTGACGCGGCCGTAGTGCCGCAACCTCGTCGACGCTGATCTGGTCGTTGCGGACCACACGCACGTCCGCACCCAACTCACCGAAATATTGCACCAGGTTATAGGTAAAGCTGTCGTAGTTATCGATCATCAGCAGCATGGCCTAGCCCTCCGTCACGCTGGCTTGCGCCTGCGCCGCCGCACGAAGCATCGCCCTGGCTTTGTTCATGGTTTCTTCCCACTCGGCCTGCGGATCGGAGTCGGCAACAATGCCGCCGCCGGCCTGCACATGGATGTTGCCGTCCTTGATCACGGCGGTGCGAATCGCGATCGCCATATCCATGTTGCCGTCCCAACCGAGATAGCCGACCGCGCCGCCATAGATGCCGCGCTTGACCGGCTCCAGCTCGTCAATGATCTCCATTGCCCGCACCTTGGGCGCACCCGACAGCGTGCCGGCCGGGAACGTCGCCGCCAGTGCGTCCAGCGCATCGAGCCCCGGCTTGAGCCTGCCGGTGACGTTGGAAACGATGTGCATGACGTGGCTGTAGCGCTCGATTGTCATTTTTTCAGTCAGGCGCACGCTGCCGATCTGCGAGACGCGGCCGGCGTCATTGCGGCCGAGGTCGATCAGCATCAGGTGCTCGGCGATCTCCTTGGGATCGGCCAGCAGTTCGCACTCCAGTGCCTGGTCCTCGTCCGGCGTTGCGCCGCGCCGGCGCGTGCCGGCGATGGGTCGCACGTTGATCTCGCCGTCCTGCATGTTCACCAGGATCTCCGGCGACGAGCCGACCACGTGGTGATCCCCGAGATCCATGTAATACAGATACGGTGACGGATTAAGCCGGCGAATGGCGCGGTACAGCTGAACCGGATCGGCCGAAAATGGCGCGGTCAGGCGCTGCGACGGCACCACCTGCATGACGTCGCCTGCGGCGGTATACGCCTTGATGCGCTCGACCGCGGCCTTGTAGCCCGCCTCACCGAGACCGGAAACGAACGGCAGTTCCGCCTCGGTGGAAGCCAGCGGTGCGCGGGATGCCACCAGCGGCGCCGCCAGCAGCGCCTCGATCTCATCCAGGCGGGTCTGCGCACGGCGCAGATCAGCGGCATCCGACGGATCGGCGTGTACGACCAGGGTCAGGGTCGCACGCAGCGTATCGAACACCACCAGCTCGTCAGCCAGCATCAGCAGGACATCCGGCGTGCCGAGGGCATCCGGCTTGCGCGTCTTGGCCAGCTTGGGCTCGAAATAACGCACGCAGTCGTACCCGAAATAGCCGACCAGACCGCCGGAGAAGCGTGGCAGCCCCGGCTCCGGGCGCACCCGGTAGCGCGCGGCGTAGCCACGGATCCAGCCGATCGGATCGGCAGTCTCGGCACGTTCGACGATCGCGCCGTCACGGCTGAGCTCGACACTCTGGCCGACCACGCGCAGCACTTCGCGCGACGGCAGGCCAATGAAGGAGTAACGGCCCCAACGCTCACCGCCCTGCATCGACTCGAGCAGGAACGAGAACGGTTGCGGCGCGGCGCGCGGTCCAGCGGTCCGGGCCAGCTTGAGATAGGCACCGACCGGCGTATCGAGGTCGCCGGGCAGTTCGCGCGTCAGCGCAATGCGGTTATAGGCAGCGGTCATGATGGTGGCGATATAAGTAGCGCGCAGCGCGCGCAAAGGTGAACGGAATACAGCAGAAACGCTAGACGGCGTTCCGGTTCACCATCGCCAGTTTTGATGCCTCATGCAGCAGACGCTGGGGCACGCGGAAGGTTCGACCATGACCTGCATGATCCTCAACCCGCCTTGGCAATCTGTTCGCGCATGGCGGCAATTGTAGCCGCGTAATCGGATTTGCCAAAGATCGCCGATCCGGCGACGAAGGTATCGGCTCCGGCCGCGGCGATCTCGCCGATGTTGTCGACCTTGACGCCACCGTCGATTTCCAGCCGGATTTCCCGGCCGCTGGCATCGATCAGGGCGCGCGCCTCGCGCAGCTTGTCCAGCGCCGACGGAATGAAGCTCTGACCACCAAAGCCGGGGTTGACCGACATCAGCAGCACCATGTCGATCCTGTCCATCACATGCTTCAGGCAGTCCAGCGGCGTTGCCGGGTTGAACACCAGGCCAGTCTTGCAGCCGGCCGCGCGGATCGCCTGCAGGCTGCGGTCGATGTGCCGCGTCGCCTCCGGGTGGAAGGTGATGTAGCTGGCGCCGGCAGCGGCAAACTCGGCCGCCAGCGCATCCACCGGCTCGACCATCAGATGCACATCGATCGGCGCGGTGATGCCGTATTTGCGCAACGCGCCACAGATTGCCGGACCAAAGGTCAGGTTCGGCACGTAATGGTTGTCCATCACATCGAAGTGAACGATATCGGCACCGGCGTCGAGCACGCGTGCGACATCGTCGCCGAGACGGGCGAGATCCGCCGAAAGGATGCTGGGGGCGATCAGGGGCGTGAGCTTGGCCATCGGTCGGGTCTTCACAGGTCGAGCCAGGATGCGGCGGCGTGCATTATTCCAGATTCGCCAACATCCGACCCCCGGTCTTTACCACCCCCGGCCGCTTGTCCACAATGCCGCCTTTCGCGGCGCGTCCTGCCGCTGGAGCCGTGCATGCAAGCCCTGTTTGAATCGACCTTGACCAGCGTTCCCCTGTTGCACAAAGGCAAGGTGCGCGACATTTATGCGCTCGGCGACCGCCACATGCTGATCGTCACCAGCGATCGCCTGTCCGCGTTCGATGTGATCCTGCCGCAGCCGATTCCGGGCAAGGGCGCGGTGCTGACCGCGGTCAGCAATTTCTGGATGGACCGCTTCAGCCAGGTTCTGCCGAATCATCTCGCGCCTGAAGTCGATCTGGCGAAGTACCTGACACCGGCGGAAATCCAGCAGGTTGAAGGCCGCAGCAATGTGGTGCGCAAACTCAAGGCATTGCCGATCGAGGCCGTTGCACGCGGCTATCTGATCGGCAGCGGCTGGAAGGACTACCAGAAGACCGGCGCCGTCTGCGGCATCGCTCTGCCCGCCGGCCTGCGGCTCGCTGACCCGCTGCCCGCGCCGATCTTCACCCCGGCCGACAAGGCGCCGGTCGGCCAGCATGACGAGAACATCGATTTCGCCGAAGTCGAACGCCGCATCGGCCCGGACCTCGCAGCGCAGGTGCGCGACACCACGCTGCGCCTGTATCGCGAAGCGGCGGAATACGCACTGACCCGCGGCATCATCATTGCCGACACCAAGTTCGAGTTCGGCGTGGATGACCACGGCACCCTGCACCTGATCGACGAAGCGCTGACGCCGGACTCGTCGCGCTTCTGGCCGGCGCAGACCTACCAGCCGGGCATCAGCCCGCCAAGCTTCGACAAGCAGTTCATCCGCGATTACCTGGAAACGCTGGACTGGGACAAGACGGCGCCCGGCCCGACGCTGCCGCAGGAGATCATCGACAAGAGCGCCGCTCAGTATCGCGAGGCGCAGCGCCTGCTGACCGGCGCCTGAGCGCAATGCCGTGACGTTCTTTTCGGCCGTCGTGCTGCTGTTCCTGGTGATGGACCCGCTGGGCAATCTGCCGTTATTCCTGTCGGCACTGAAGCAGGTCCCGCCAAAGCGTCAGCGCGCGGTCGTGCTGCGCGAAATGCTGATTGCGCTGACGGTGCTGATGCTGTTTCTGTTCCTGGGCGGCAGCCTGCTGCGACTGCTGGGCCTGTCCGAGCCGGCGCTGTCGGCCGCCGGCGGCATCATCCTGATGATCATCGCGCTGCGCATGGTGTTTCCGTCGCGCGAGCATTCACTTGAGGAGGAAACACCCAGCGAGCCGTTTATCGTGCCGCTGGCGATCCCCTACGTTGCCGGGCCGTCGTCGATGGCGACGGTATTGCTGTTGATGAGCCGCGAGCCATCGCGCTGGATGGAGTGGACCGGAGCCGTTCTGACGGCGTGGGTTCTGTGTCTGCCGATCATGCTGTCGGCGACGCCACTGAGTGAGCGCCTGGGCACACGCGGCCTGATCGCGATCGAACGCCTGATGGGCCTGATCCTGGTCACGATCGCGGTCGAGATGCTGATGACCGGAGTCTCGCAGTGGTGGCAACTGCACCGCTAGCGTCCACGCCGCACCGAACCCCGACGCGGCGCTGCTATGCTGCAGCCTGAGGCAGAAAACAATTCCGGGGAGTTCGCATGACCGTTGCTCTGTGGTGCATCCTGATCGCCGCGCTGCTGCACCTGCCGTTCACGCTGGCAGCCAAATGGAGTCGTCGCTTCGACAACGCGCGACCGCGCGATTACATGGATCAGCTCGACGGCTGGCGCAAGCGCGCACACTGGAGCCAGCTGAACATGATCGAGGCGTTTCCAGTGTTCGCCGCTGCCGTGCTGACTGCGCATATCGTGGCTGGCCCGCAGCGCTCGGCCGACAGCCTCGCCATCGCATTCGTTCTGCTTCGCCTGGCCTACGGCGTATGCTACATCGTCGACCAAGCGACGCTGCGCTCGTTGATGTGGATGGGCGCGCTGGGCTGCAGCGTCGGCCTGTTCATCGTTGCCGCCATCGCCTGAGGACACCCGCCATGCAGATCAAGATCGAGATCGACGTCCGCCCGGATGAATTGCGCCGCTTCCTCGGCCTGCCGGATGTTGCCGGCCTGCAGGACGACGTGGTCGCGTTTCTGCGCGACAAGATCGGTGCCGCCGGCGAGTTCGACGCAGGAGGTTTCGTCAAGCACAACGTCGAATCGCTACGCAGCAACCCAACCTGGCAGAAGCTGGTGGGCAAGTTGCGCATCGTCGAGGCGGTTGATGAAGTCGCCGCCGCAGCGATGGCCGCCGCATCGGAGCCTAAGCCCGCTCCGAGCAAGACACGCGCACGCAAGGCGGCAAAAGGCACCCGGCGACGCGCAAAGAAGGCCGCGGACTAAAGCAGACTCACGCCGCCTGATCGGGACGCTGTGCCGGCTGCGCCAGATCGCGGATCAACCCGCGCCACAAACGCCGTCGCACGTCGTGATCACGTTGCAGGCGGTTGCGCGATTCAGGAAACAGATCCAGCTGATCGCGCAGCAGTTCACCGACGCCGCGCGCACGCCGGGCAACGCGCAGGCGTTCGCCCAGCTCGTTGACATGGCCGCGTGCCGCATCCGCTTCATGCAGCGCCAGGGTGGTCACACCACCGAGCACGTGGTCAAAATGTATCTGGCGGATCTGCGCCGCCGGGCGGAATCGAGTCTTCATAGTCCAATCATCAACAAAAAGGGGCTGAAGGAATCCTCCCCCAGCCCCGTAGCCGTCATCGCGAGTGACGGCGGGAGTTCACAACTCCCCCTGCAGTCGTGGCTTAGGCCGCGGCCTTGGCAACTTTCTTTGCAGCCTTGCGCACAGTCTTCTTCGCAGCCTTGGTCGTCTTGGCGGCCTTGGCCTTGACCGTCGGCTTGCCGACGATGACCGAGCTGATGTTGCTGTAGCCGCCCTTGACGGTCTTGGCGAGCTGGTCGCCCGTCTTGGTCACAGCGGTCAGCGATTCGGTGTAGGCGCCAACGACCGTGGTCTTGCCTTCCGGCAGATACGCGATCGGGTTGGCAGCGACCGCCTTGAAGCCGTCCGCCTTGGCCTTGGTGAAGCTGGCCTGGGCCAGATCGATCAGTTCCTTGCCGGCCGCAACCTGGGTCTGGACCAGGGTCTGCACGCCGTCGACGACGATGGAATTGACCGCCTTCAGCGTCTCGTAGCCGGTTTCCAGGACTTCCTGACCGCGCGTGACCACCAGATCCGTACGCGACTTCACGTCGCCGACAATGCTCTGAACATCCATGATTCTCTCCGTTAACTACCTGATATGTAACCCGTTCAACCCCGAATGTTGCGTTGCAACATTTGCTGCATCGCATCATATTCGTGCACTCAGGGACTGTCAACGCGGTTCCGGCATCGGGCGACGAACGGTCGCAGCGCCTTGTCGACACCGGCTTCGTAGTGAAGCCATGCAGCCGGAATAGCCGCCCCGGCAAGCGATCGGCGTCGGTTTGTGTATGCTCGCGCCCATGGGCGACTGGTTACAACGAATTCGTGAACACCTGTGGGACAGCGCGGCGATCACCCGCTATCCACAGCGTCTGATTGCAGTCGCACGCTATCTGTTTGTGCTGTTGCGCGACCTGCTCGAAGGCCAGCTCAGCATGCGCGCGATGAGCCTTGTCTACACCACCCTGCTATCGATCGTGCCGTTGCTGGCCCTGTCGTTCTCGGTACTCAAGGCGCTCGGCGCGCACAATTCGCTGGAACCGGTACTGCTGGAGTTTCTGCGGCCGCTGGGGCCGCAGGCCGAAACACTGACTGCAAACATCATCGGTTTTGTCGAGAACATCCGCGTCGGCCTGCTGGGCTCGGTCGGTGTCGCACTGCTGATGTGGGCCGCCATTTCGTTGATTCAGAAGGTCGAGGCGGCGTTCAACTACATCTGGCGTATTGAACGCCCACGCCCGCTATCGCAGCGCCTCGGCGAATATTTTGCGGTGCTGACGGTGGGACCGGTCGCGATCTTCCTGGCCCTGGGCGCCACCGCCAGCGTGCTCAATAGCGAAGTGATGTCCCGCATTGCATCGATTGAGCCCCTCGGCCTGCTGATCTACATGGGCACCCGGATGCTGCCCTATGTACTGATCGTCGGCGCCTTCACTTTTCTTTACGGCTTCATGCCGAATACCCGGGTGCGCTGGACTGCGGCCGCGGTCGGCGGACTGGTCGCCGGCCTGCTG
>JBFFJL010000117.1:0-9696 GCA_041555955.1 Nevskiaceae bacterium | reverse complement strand
TCGTCGAGCATGTCCATGGTCAGTCGCGCAGTGCCGGCCTTGGCGCCAGCGTCCGCGGCAAAGCCGGCGTCCGCGATCAGGGTGAATTGCACGACCGGCGCGGCGTGGCGTTCGGCCACCGCCAAGGTCAGGCCATTGGCCAGTTGCACGCGCTGCAGCGGTGGCAGCTGCAGCGTCGGTGGGGCACCCAGTGGAGGCAGCTTGCTGCGGTCGGCGCCGTCCTTGGCTGTAGTGTATTCGGGGAATGGCTCAACGTTGAGCACGAACTGGCCGTCGTCGAGCCAGCGGCGCGCCACACTGCGCAGCTGATTGGCGCGGGCATCTCGGATTTCACGCAGCTCTTCGGTATAGCGGTCGGGTGTGCCGCAATAGACCTGATACTGCGCGAGGGTGGCCGACTTGCCACCGAAACCGTCAATGCGCTCCAGACCACGCACCGCGCCAGCAAAGACTTTGGTACGTATCCGCTCCAGCTCGGCACGTGTCGGTCCATCCCTCAGCAGGCCTGCGAGCTCTTCATCGATCGCGCGCTCGACCGCAGCGGGGTCTGCCCCCGGGGCGACCGTGGCGTCGATCATGAATTGTGAAGCAATCTCGAATGGCCCGATGCCGACGTTGACCGAGGTGGCGCTGCGGTCGCGGTAGACCAGCCGCTCGTACAGTCGGCTGTTCTTGCCGTCGCCCAGAACCGCCGCAATCAGCGACAGCAGATTGGCGTCGGTTTCGCAGAAGCCGGGAATGTTCCAGACCTTGTAGATGCGCGCCTGCGGCACGCGATCCTGCAAGGTCGCACGCTTGGTGCCGTGCATTTTCGCGACCCAGGCGCCAGGGCGCTCGCGTGTTGGCCCGGGAGGAATGTCACCGAAGTAGTGCTCGACCTTGGCCTGGATCGTCTTGGGATCAACGTCGCCGGCAATCACCAGTACCGCATTGGCGGCGCCATAGTTGTCGCGGAACCATTGTTTGACGTCATCCAGCGTTGCTGCATTCAGATCTTCCGCCGAGCCGATCGTGGTCCATGAATACGGGTGCCCGTTCGGGTAGGTCGCGCTGGCGATCAGGTCGTCGACCTTTCCGTAAGGCTCGTTCTCCCCCTGGCGCTTTTCGTTCAACACAACTTCGCGTTGTTCATCGAGGCGGGCCTGATCGATGGCGCCGAGTAGATGACCCATGCGATCCGATTCCAGCCACAAGGTCATGTCGAGTGCGCTGGTCGGCACGTTCTGGAAATAGTTGGTACGGTCGTACCAGGTCGTGCCGTTCATCTGCGTTGCGCCGGCCGGTTCCAGCGGGCGGAAGAACTCGTCGTTGTAGTTCTCTGAGCCGTTGAACATCAGATGTTCGAACAAGTGCGCGAAGCCGGTCCGTCCCGGGCGCTCATCCTTGCTGCCGACGTGGTACCAGATGTTGACCGCCACCACGGGGGCCTTGTGATCCTCGTGAATCAGCAAGGTCAGCCCGTTGGAAAGCACGTGGCTTTCGTAGGGTATCTCGAGGTCCGTGAATTCGGAGTCGGCGGCGTGACTGATGCCGCTGGCCAGCAGTGTCGCAATGGTCGCGGTCGCGGTCGCGATGCGGATGGCTTTCATCCAGCGCGTTGCGTCGGTCATGATGTCCCCTGAGGATTTCGGCGAAACTGTGCGCCAATGACTGAATTGAGTGCGAAGCGTCGGAAAGGTTCCGGAAGCCCAAGTCTGGACTGCGACCGCGGCTGGCTCAAGCGTGCGCGACGCGTGCCGTCACCGAATTGCGATGACCGTCCAGACCCTGACGACATCAGCTTGCTGGTGATTCACGGCATCTCGCTGCCCCCGGGGCGTTTCGGCGGGCCGTGGATAGACGCGCTGTTCACCAACACACTGGATCCTGCCGCTGACCCTTACTTTCAGACGATCAGCCAGTTGCGCGTTTCCGCGCATGTGTGCATCCGTCGCAACGGCCAGGCGACGCAGTACGTCGCTTTCGATCAGCGCGCATGGCACGCCGGTGTGTCCACTTTCAGTGGCCGCGATCGCTGCAACGATTTTTCGATCGGCATCGAGCTCGAGGGTGCCGACTCGACGCCATATACCGAGCGGCAGTACGCGCAGCTGGTTCGCGTCAGTACGGTGCTGCTGCGGACGTATCCGCGCATTACGCCGGATCGGGTGGTGGGGCACAGCGATATCGCGCCGGGCCGCAAGACCGATCCGGGTCCTGCGTTCGACTGGCCGCGTTTTCGGGCGGGACTGCGGGATCGGCTAAAGTAACTCCATGACCTTGATCGGGATCCTCATTGCACTGGGCATGGAACGCCTGCTGGGCCATGTGCCCGGGTGGGGGCGGCCGGTGATTTTTCTGGGCGTGATGCGTGGGGTGCATGTGCTGACGCCGGAGCGGCTTTGGCGATCCGTGATCCTGCCGCTGGTGGTGGTGGCATTGCCCTCCGCAGCGACCTGGTGGCTGCGCGGACAGCTTGAAGATCCGCTGATCGAACTGAGTGTATCCGCGGCGATTCTGCTGTTGTGTCTGGGGCCCCGCGACCTGGCGGAAGAGGTGCACGAACTGTTGCGTGCCCGTGAGCACGGCGATCTGGTGCGGGTGACCCAGCTGTCGCGTGCGCTGCAGCGTGGACCCAATCCGGGCGAAAGCCATCGCTCGCTGATGGGCGCGCTGTTCATCCAGTCGCATGAAAAGCTGTTTGGTGTGTTGATCTGGTTTTTCGTTGCCGGTCCTGCGGGCGCCGTGTTGTATCGGTTGGCCAGCCGCCTGCCGCGGTACCTCTCGGAGAACGCGCCGGATAGCTCGGCACTGTGGACAGCGGATCTGATGCACGCCGGGCTGGCGTGGATTCCCGCGCGTATCACGGTACTGGTCTATGCCCTGGCCGGCAGCCTGGACGACGCGCTGCAGGCATGGCGACGGCTGATGCGTGAGCCGGAGCATGAGTGGCGCACGCAGACTTGGGCGCTGCTCGCGGAGATTCCGGCTGCGTCGTTGGGCGCCGAGGAAGGCGATGGCTCGCCGGTGGTGCCGGCCAGTCTCGAGGCGATGATGCATGAGGTGCTGCACATGCAGACGCGCAGTCTACTGATTCTGCTCGCGGGCTTCGTACTGGTTGCAACTGGCACCTTGCTTTGATGCGCCTGATCGTTGCGTCGGTGCTGCTTCTGGCGGCCGCGTCTGCGCAGGCGGCAGAGCGCATCGTGACCTTGGCGCCGCATCTGGCCGAGTTGGTGTGCGCAGTCGGCGCCTGTGATCGCCTGGTCGGGGTGGCCGAGTACACCGACGCACCGCTGCAGGCCGCAGCATTGCCGCAGGTTGGCAACGCATTCAGCGTCAACCTCGAGGCAGTGCTGGCACTTCGCCCGGATCTGGTGCTGAGCTGGGACGGGGGCAACAGCCCGGAACTGCTGCGTAGACTGAGGCCGCTACGCCTGCATGTCGAGGCCGTGACCGTGCGCGGCCTGGACGATATTGCCGACGCCTTGGAGCGGGTCGGCGTGTTGACCGGAGACCTGCCTGAGGCACAACGGGCAGCACAGGCGTATCGCCGCCAATTGGCGGCATTGCGCGAACAGTACGCGGGACGTCGGCGTCTGCGCGCGTTCTATCACACCGAAACCGATCCGCCGTTCAGCATCAATCGCAGCAGTCCGATTCACGCCGCATTGGACCTGTGTGGTGCCGACAATGTGTTCGCGGCGATGCCGGCGATCGCTGGCGCCGTCAGTCTGGAGGCGATCGTCGCTGCGAATCCGGAGGTGGTGGTCTTTGCGCAGCAGGAAGATCCTGCGGCGATCGCGCGCCTGTGGACGCGCTTGTCGGTTATGCCGGCGGCGGATCCTGCGCGCCATGTCATCGTCGATGCCAACACGCTGACGCGGCAGTCTCCGCGAGTGCTCGACGGCATCGCACAGCTGTGTGCGGGAATCGACCGCGTGCGCAGTACGCTCGCTGACTGATCAGCCGCCGTGCTTCTGCCAGGTTGATTCGGCCGCGCCGGCAGCGCGGCCAAGTAGCCGGGCAATCACGAACAGCAGATCCGACAGGCGGTTCAGGAAGCGCAGGCTGAAGGTGTGCTGCAGTGGCGCGTTTTCGTGCGTGCGCCACAGCGCGCGTTCGGCGCGGCGGGTCACGGCGCGCGCCAGATGCGCCTGTGCCGCCGCCGGACTGCCGCCGGGCAGAATGAATTCTTTCAGTGGGGGCAACGTGGCGTTGAACTGTTCCAGTGCGACATCCAGCGTTGCCAAGTGCTCCTCGCGCACCGCGTGATATTCCGGCATCGCCAATTCACCGCCGATATCGAACAGGCGCTGTTGCACGTCCAGCAGCACGGCCGTGATCTCCTGCGGCAGGTTCAGCGTCAGGAGTACGCCCAGATGGCTATTGAGCTCATCGACATCGCCCATGGCTTCGAAGCGCAAATCGAATTTTGGCAGGCGCGATCCGTCGGCCAAGCCAGAAGTACCGGTGTCTCCGGTGCGCGTGACGATCTTGCTCAGTCTGTGACCCATGGTGTGAGGTGTCTCCGCTGAAAGGCCGCGGGGCCGAAACCCCGCGGCAGCAGCCTATCAGTTGGAATAGCGCAGTGTCAGATACGCGCCGGTGCCGGGCTGGCTGAAACCCGCTGCGGTCTGATAATTCTTGTCCATGACGTTTTCAACCCGTGCCAGTACCGACCACGCCGGTGAAAACTGCAGACGCCCGCTCAGATTCAGCAGTGCGTAGCCGCCGCGGGTGACGTCGCTGCCGCTGGAGGCGTCGACGTCCGGACGTTCACCGACCGCCAGCAGCTGCAGCCCCAGTTCGTGCCTGCCCAGCGCGAGTACCAGATCCGCATGTGCGGAACGTTCGGCGCGACGCAGCAGCGCTTCACCGGTGCTGCGATCTTCGGGTTTCTGCCAGATGCCCCCGACGCGCAGTGACGCGGCGTCCAGGTTCAGTGTGTAGTCGAGCTCAGCGCCGCGGTTGCGATAGCGATCGATATTGATCGCACGAAAGCCGAAGTTGGGATCGTCCGCCGGTGCGGCTGGATCGAACACCACGGCGATCAGGTCGTCGACATCGGACTGGAACAGGCTCAGACGCACGGACTGCTCCGAGCCGATCAACTGGCGCAGTGCGAGTTCGACGTTGGTTGCCTGTTCAGGATCCAGATCCGGGTTGCCGCCGAAGCCGAAACGGTCGGTGGCGTCCGGCGCGCGGAACCCGGTGCCGGCCGCAGCCTGCAACTGGGTCTGCGCGCTGACATCCCAGCGATACTCGGCGTTCCAGGTGACTTCGCTGCCGAAGGCGTCGTGATCGGCATAACTGACGGCTAGCAGTGCGTGCTGAGCGCCGAAGCCAATCTCATCCTGCAGGTACGCCGACCACAGGTCGCGATCCTCTTCGATGCGGGTGCCGTAACTCAGCGCATCGACGGACTCGCGCGCCAGCAGCAGGCCGCCGCTGAGGCGCTGTTCCGGCCCCAGCTCGACCACGTTGTGCCAGTCCAGACTCGGTCGCACGGTGCGCACGAAATCGTAGTCGCCCAGGTAGTTGGTCTGCTGCTGATCGATGTCATCGACCATGCGGCTCAGATTCAATTGCGAGGTCCAGCCGGATATCGGCTGCACGCCGGCGCCAATCGCAATCACCTGGTTGCGGAAGTCCTGATCCAGCGGCTTGTTGCCGAACTCGGCGTCGCAGTAGTCGACGTACTCGACATTGCCTTCGGTGTGATGGGCCCGTGCAGTGAAATCGAAGCCACCGGCTTTGCCGTGTGCGCCGAGTGCGAAGCTGTTGCGATCGTAGCCGCGATTCGGACCGCCGAAGCTGCACGGCGGCAGTCCGTCGCTATGCGTATTCTGCGCCTGCAGCTTGATGCCAAAAGATTCGCCAGCCAATGCGGCATCGCCTGAAGCTTCACGTGTCTCGAACGCACCGGCGCGCAGGCTGGCGCCGAAGCCGCTGCGCTGCGGCGTGCGGGTGATGATGTTGATGACGCCGGCGATGGCGTCGGAGCCATATAGAGTTGCGCGCGGGCCTTTGACGATTTCGATGCGCTCAATCAACTCGGGCGACAGGTTCTGCACCGCGGCGCCGCCCGCGGTGGCCGGATTGATCCGAACGCCGTCGATCAGCACCAGCGTGTGATTCGACTCGCCGCCACGCAGGAACACCGAGGTGACTTGGCCGGGGCCGCCGTTGCGGGCAATGTCGATGCCGGTGATGCCGCGCAGCAGTTCGGCCAGATCGGTTGCCTGGGCGCGTTCGATGTCCTCGCGGCTCAATACCGTCGTGCTGGCCCAGGCATCGGGTTCGGCGACGGGTGTGCGTGTGGCGGTAACAGTGATGGGGGAAAGTTGCTCCGCGCTGTCGGCGAGGGCCGAATGACAGGCGACAGCCAGCGCAGCCGCAAACGCGGCACGGATACGAAAATTCAAGATCATGCTCCCACACCGCATCCCCGCGGTGTTTTGAAACCCAATTACCGGCGAAGTGCCGGGCCTCGCAGGCCGGTCTCCGGGCTCCTGGCGCATTCTTCGGTTTGAGGTCTTCCCGGCGGAGTGCCAGTGACTTCAACCTTGGGGCATTGCCAGTTACCGTTGCGGGGGCAGCGTGGGCATCTCACCCACTTCCCGTTTCACCGCACTCATCGTGCGGCACCTGCTGGGCGGCGATTATACGCAGGCGCCCAAAACCCGTGAGGGGTTCGCGGCGTGCAGCGGCCGGGTATCATGCGCGCCGCCAAGGAGAGATCGACATGCCCACCCCTCAGCTCGCAGTTGCCCTGGACGCGGCCCGTGCCGCCTCTGACATTATCCGCAAGGCCTACCGCGGCAACTTCTCGGTTGACTACAAGGCGGACGCCAGCCCGGTGACGGAGGTCGATGTCGCGGCTGAGCATGCGATCAAAGCGGTGTTGCAGGCGCAGTTTCCCGACTACGGCTTTTTTGGCGAAGAGACCGGCAAGGATCACGCCGATGCCGAGTACCTGTGGCTGGTCGATCCGATTGACGGCACCAAGTCGTTTGTACGCGGCTATCCGATGTTTTCGGTGCAGATCGCACTGATGCATCGCGGTGAGCTGGAGCTCGGCGTGTCCTGCGCGCCCTGCTGGAACGAGCCGGCGGGCGAACTGCTGTGGGCCCAGCGCGGACAGGGTGCATGGCGCGGTGATCTGGATACGCCGCTGGCGGCCTTCGAGCGCCTTCAGGTCTCGACGGTCGATCGTATCGAAAAGGCTACGTTATCGACCGGCAATCTGGCGACATTGGCTCGCTCGCCGCAGTGGGCGGCTTTGGGTGCATTGATCCCGCAACTGCACCGCATTCGCGGCTACGGGGATTTTCTGCACTATCACCTGCTGGCAGCCGGGCGGATCGACGCGGTGGTCGAATCCGACGTCAACATCCTGGATATCGCAGCGCTGACGGTGATTGTGCGTGAAGCGGGCGGCACGCTAACCGAACTGAATGGTGGGCCGGTCGGTCTGGACACACGCACCGTGCGCGCGACTAACGGCCGCCTTCACGACGCCTTGGACGCCCTGGCGCTGCGCTAGTCTCCGATCACGGCGACGTCGCGCAGGCTGATGATGGACCAGCCGCGGTGTTGCGCAGTGGCTTGTAACACGGCGTCAGGATCGACTGCGACAGCCGCCTGCGCCATTTCCAGCAGTGGGATATCGTTATGCGAATCGCTGTAGCAACTGATGTGCTCGCAGGCTTCGGGGCGGCTTTCGATCCACTGGCGTAGCCGCACAACCTTGCCGGCCTGGAAGTTAGGAATGCCGGCGATGCGACCGGTGTAGCGGCCACCGACGATTTCCGGATCGGTCGCCAGCAGATGCTCGATGCCCAGCAACGCTGCAATCGGCTCGGTCACGAAGCGATTGGTCGCGGTGGTGATGATCAGCGTGTCGCCTTGGGCGCGGTGGCGTTCCAGCAGGGCAGGTGTGCCGGCGGCGACGATCGGTGCGACGCACTCGTCGATGAAGCGCGCGCGCAGTGCCCGCATCTGCGCCAAGTCCCGTTCAACCAGGCTTTGCAATGCAAAGGCCGCGTACTCGTGAATGTCCAGGGTGCCGGCCTGATATTCGCGATAGAAACGCTGATTCTCGCGTTCGTAGGTATCGGGATCGACGATGCCCTGCTCGACCTGGAAGCGTCCCCAGAGGTAGTCGCTGTCACCAGCCAGCAAGGTGTTGTCGAGGTCAAAGACAGCAAGACGCATGGGCGGCTCGATCAATTGCAGTCGAATTTAGGCGGCGCAGGATAGCAGTGTCTCGAAATCTGAATTGCCGCGTGTTGCACGGCTGTGAAAGAATCGTTTGAGCTGAGTTTCGATTGAGTCTTGCAAGTGATTGACGCGGATGGCTTTCGCCCAAATGTCGGGATTATCGTCAGCGGTGCT
Source organism: Nevskiaceae bacterium (assembly GCA_041555955.1). Taxonomy (GTDB): domain Bacteria; phylum Pseudomonadota; class Gammaproteobacteria; order Nevskiales; family Nevskiaceae; genus Solimonas. The sequence goes on along the minus strand of JBFFJL010000117.1, from coordinate 1,317 downwards.
GACGGGCGTCTGCTGTGGGCCAAGCGGATCAATCAGGACGCCTGGCAGTTTCCACAGGGCGGCATCAAGCGCGGCGAAAGCCCGCGCGACGCGTTGTATCGCGAACTGCACGAGGAGTTGGGTCTGCATGCGCCACATGTCGAAATTGTGGGGGTGACCTCCGGCTGGCTGCGTTATCGTCTGCCGAGCCGCTACTTGCGCAGGTCGCGTGGCCGTTTGTGCATCGGCCAGAAACAGAAGTGGTTCGCACTGCGTCTGCTCAGCTCAGAAGATGCGGTGTGCCTGGATGGCAGCGATAAGCCCGAATTCGACGGTTGGCGCTGGGTGGACTACTGGCATCCCCTGACAGAAGTGGTCGAGTTCAAGCGGGAAGTCTACCGGCGCGCGCTGATCGAACTTGCGCCGCTGCTGGGCATTCCGGCCGAAGCGCCCGCCGCCGGGCGACGTACCGCGAGTTGAGTTGATCGGGAAGCATTCACCGATATTCTTGACAATCATTCTCATTGGTGATTACAGTGCAGACACCATGTACGTCTGCATCTGCAAAGCCGTTACTGACCGTGCCATCCGTCGCGCCGTCGTGAACGATGGCGTCGTCACCTTGCGCGAGTTATCGCGACGGCACGGTGTCGGGACCTGCTGCGGCAAATGTGTCCCCGAAGTTCGCGAAATGCTGGCGCAGGTGCGCGGCACTGAATCTGCAGCCCCGGTTCTGGCCAAGCATTCCGCGCAACTGGACGCTTCGATCGCCGCTTAGCCGGTCACGGGTGCCGCCACGCGAACGGGAAATTGAAACGCTTCCGCGGCGTCGGCAGTGAAGCTTGCCTATACTCAGTCGTCCTCTTTCGTGATGGAGTCCTTGCAATGCGAGGCGATACTCAGGTCATTGAACATCTCAATCTTGCGCTCAAGAACGAACTGACTTCGATCAACCAGTATTTTTTGCATGCCCGCATGCTGGATAACTGGGGGATGAAGCGGCTGGGCAAGCATGAGTACGAAGAGTCGATCGACGAAATGAAGCATGCGGATCGGCTGATCGAGCGGATTCTGTTTCTCGAAGGGCTGCCGAATTTGCAGGATCTCGGCAAGCTGTTCATCGGCGAGGACATCAAGGAAGTCCTCGAGTGCGACCTCAAGCGGGAAAAGGAAGCGCACCCGATGTATCAGGCGGCGATCGCTCATTGTGAAACTGTAAGGGATTACGTGACGCGCGATCTGCTGGTGGAGATCCAGGAAAGCGAAGAAGAGCACATTGACTGGATCGAAACCCAGCTGGGCCTGATCGAGCGCATGGGGCTGGAGAATTACATCCAG
>JBFFJL010000116.1:0-9698 GCA_041555955.1 Nevskiaceae bacterium | reverse complement strand
GCGAGGCCGTCGGCAATCTCTGCATGCTCGACAGCTGGCCGGGTCAGATGCGCACCGTATACGGCGATCATCAGCGTTTCTTCGACACCTATTTCAGTCAGTTCCCGGGCAAGTATTTCTCGGGCGATGGCGCACGCCGCGACGCGGACGGCTACTACTGGATCACCGGTCGTGTCGATGACGTCATCAATGTGTCCGGCCACCGTCTGGGGACTGCAGAAGTCGAGTCGGCACTGGTCCTGCATCCGGCCGTGGCCGAGGCGGCGGTGGTCGGCTGCCCGCACGACATCAAGGGACAGGGCATCTACGCCTACGTCACGCTGAAGCTGGGCATCGAGCCGACGGATGAGCTGCGGCAGGAACTGGTGAAGCACGTGCGCAAGGAGATCGGTGCCATCGCCGCGCCGGACGTTCTGCAATGGGCGCCGGGTCTGCCGAAGACACGCTCGGGCAAGATCATGCGCCGCATCCTGCGCAAGATCGCTGCCAACGAGATCGACTCGCTAGGCGATATCTCGACGCTGGCTGATCCTGGCGTCGTCGACTCCTTGATTGGCGCGCACAAGCAGAGCACGACCAAGGCCGCCTGAGTGCGGCGAATGCCCGGGTCCGGCCCTGTGCCGGGCCGGGCTCCGGCGGCTGCAGATCAGGCTGCTACACTGCGGCCATGAACGCGCAGACCGTAATCGTTGCTGATGACCATCCGCTGTTCCGCAGCGCGCTGGTGCTGGCGCTGCGTGGACTGCTGCCCGATGCCACACTGCATGAGGTCGACGCCTTCGATGCACTGCAGCGAACGGTTGAATCCGGGATCGATGCCGATCTGGTTCTTCTCGATCTGCACATGCCGGGCGCACGGTGATTCTCCTCGCTGCTGTATCTGCGCAACGAGCATCCGGCGTTGCCGGTGGTGATCGTCTCGGGGCACGAAGAGCCGGCGATCATGCAGCGCGCGTTCGATTTTGGCGCCTCCGGCTACATCCCGAAATCCTCCGGTTTGCCCACGCTGGCGCTGGCGCTGCGTGCAGTGCTGGACGGAGAGATCTGGCAGCCGCCGCAGTTGAAGGATGCGCCGGCGCAGGCGCTCGAACATCGGGAACTGGCACAGCGCATCGCCAGTCTGTCGCCACAGCAGTTCCGCGTGTTCATGATGCTGGCCGAAGGCCGCCTCAACAAGCAGATCGCTTACGACATCGACGTCACCGAGGCCACGGTCAAGGCGCACGTCACCGCCATCCTGCGCAAGCTCGGTCTGGTGCGGCGTACGCAGGCCGCGCTGCTGGCGCAGCGTCTGCTGCAGGCCGAGAACGCAGCGCTGGAAGTGCCCGCGGCGGAAGGTTTGTCCGTCAGCGAAGACGACGACGTCTGAAGTTCTGCGGCCGACAGCAACCCCGCCGAGTGCCAGTGCGGTTGCCCTGAGCGTCTCGGGCGGGGCGGTCTCGTTGTCTGCGAACTGCGCGTAACCGTTCTAAGGGGGGGCGGATGCCGTGGTGTCGACCCGCGCGCCGAGAATGCGGTTGACCAGTGCGCGCAGCTTGGCCACAGCGATCGGTTTGGGCAGGAACGCGTAGCCGCGTTTGACCGCGGCCTGGCGTGCCTCGGGCGTGTGATCTGCAGTGATCACGATGCCGGGCACCTCGACACTCCAGTGCACTTTCAGTGCGTCGAGCACGTCAATGCCGGAGACGGTATCGTCGAGATGATAGTCGACCAGTGCCAGTTCCGGCGCCTGCGTGCTGTGCTGGGCCCAGGCGTCGGCTTCGTCATGGTTGGCGCAGGCGACCACACGGCAGCCCCAGCTCTCCAGCAGCGCACGCATGCCGGCCAGCACGGCCGGCTCGTTGTCGATGCACAGCACCAGCGGCTGACCCAGCCGCGGCGCCTTGTCACTCAATGCGGTGCTGCGTCGGACGACGGCATCGGCGTTGCCCAGGGGCACGCGGATCCAGAACATGCTGCCGTGGCCCTCGCGTGAGCGCATGCCGACCGCGTGGCCCAGCAAATGCGCGGTGCGTTCGGCAATGGCCAGGCCCAGGCCCAGGCCGGATTCGCCGCGGGCATCGTGACTGCGCAAGCGACGAAATTCCTCAAAGATCTCCGCCTGTCGAGAGGCGGGGATCCCGGGGCCAGTGTCCCAGATCTCGATCCGCACTGCCGCGCCGTCACGGCGGCAGCCCAGCAGGACGCGGCCGGACTCGGTATAGCGCAGCGCATTGGACAGGAAGTTCTGCAGAACGCGGCGCAGCAAGCCTGGATCGGTATGCACCACCAGCCGGCACGCGGCGTAGCGAAAACGCAGATTGCGCTCCAGCGCCAGCGCCGCGAATTCGTTGGCCAGCGGCTCGAGGATATCGGTCAGCAACAGATGCTCGCGCTTGACCGGCGTGGCGCCGGCGTCGAGTCGGGAGATGTCGAGCAAGGCCGACAGCAACTTTTCCGCGGCGCCGAGTGCGGCATCGACGTTGTTCATCATCCCCAGCAGGCGCTCGTCGGCATCGCTGCGGTCGTAGGCCGAAACAAACAGGCGTGCCGCGCTGATCGGTTGCACCAGATCGTGCGAGGCGGCCGCGAGGAATCGGGTCTTGGCGGCATTGGCGCGATCGGCTGCGCCTTTGGCGATCGCCAGCTCGGCCGCTACGCGGGAGACTTCTTCGGTGCGTTCGCGCACACGCGCTTCGAGCGTGCCCGCCAATTCCTGCAGGCGCCCTTCGGCGTGCTTGTACTCGGTGACGTCGGTGTAGCTGGTGACGAAGCCGCCGCCGGGCATCGGATTGCCGCGGATCTTGATCACGCTGGCGTCCGGCATGCGCCGTTCATGCTCGTAGGTGCGACCGGCACGGATGTGCTCGATACGGCGCTGCACCAGCTCATCCAGATCGCCTTCACCCAGCAGGCCATGCTCCGCGTTGTAGCGGATCAGGTCTTCGACCGGACGGCCCTGCTCGATCAGCGGTTCGGGATAACCGAACAATTCCACATAGCGGCGGTTCCACGCGACCAGACGCAAATCGGCATCGACCACGCTGACCCCTTGCGACAGATGCTCCAAGGCTGCTTGCAGCAGTTCTCGCGAGAACTGCAGTGCGTGCGAGGTTTCGTCGAGCAGCTGGATCACGTCCTCGACCTGCATGTCGCGGCCGCGCAGCATCGCGGCAATGACGTCGCGCGCACTCGATGCGCCCAATGCGCCGGCGAGCAGGCGTTCGCTGTAACGCACGAGATCAGGGGTGGCGCGGTCCCGCTCCTGCAGCGGGCTGTGCGTGCGGCGGGCAAAATCCAGCAGCAGACGGGTGGTGCGTTCGCTGCCGAAGAAGCGTTCCAGCAGTGCGCGAAGATCTCCGACCAGGGCGTTGCCGGTGGCAGGGCTGCGGCGGGCCTGCGCGGGCTGCACCTCTTCGATGAAGCGCACTGCGTGCAGATGATCGCGCAGGCCCGGAGAGAACCACAGCGACGCGCCGACGTAGCCCAGCACATTGCAGCCGAGGCTCCACAGCGAGCCATGCGCTACCGGATCGAGCCAGCCGATTCCGAACAACGCCTGCGGGCGCAGCCACGCGATGTCGAATGGACCGTGCAGCACCAGTGCCGCGTCGGCTGGCAGCAGGGCCGGCAACATCAGGGTGTAAGCCCAGATCGCGAAGCCGGAGAACATGCCGATGAACACGCCTTGATGGGTGGCGCGGCGCCAGTACAAACCGCCGATCAGCGCTGGCGCGAATTGCAGTACGGCGGCGAACGACAGCAATCCGAGCGATGCCAGCGAGCCGGCTGCGGCGAAGCGGGTGTACAGGTAGGCCAGTGCGAGCAACGCCACGATGCTGATACGCCGCACCGCCTTGATCAGGCCGGTGAGCTGACTGCTGCGTGCCAGGCCCAGCGGCTGAAAACGCAGCAGCAGCGGCGTGACGATTTCGTTGCTGAGCATGGTCGACAAGGCGATGGTCGAGACGATGACCATGCTGGTCGCCGCAGAAAAGCCGCCGACGAAGGCCAGCACCGCAAGGCTCTGATGGCCCTGATGCAGCGGCAGATTCAGCACATAGGTGTCTGCCGGCACGGTATTGCCGAGCACCTGCCAGCCGGCTCCGGCAATCGGCAGCACCAGCAGCGAGATCAGAATCAGATAGCCGGGAAACACCCAGCGCGCAGTGCGCAGTTCCCGGATGTCGGTGTTCTCGACCGCAGTGACCTGGAACTGCCGTGGCAGGCACAGGATCGCCGCCATCGCCAGCACGGTCTGGGTCAGGAAGCCGATCATCCACTCCGGTCGCGCCATCGCTTCGGTCACCGCCGGCCGCGACAGCGCGGCTGTCACCGCTTCGCCGATGCCATCAAAGGTGCCATAGGACGCGTACAGGCCAACGCCGACGAAGGCCAGCAGCTTGACCACGGATTCAAAGGCCACCGCCAGCACCAGACCATGATGGGTCTCGCTCGACGAGACCTCGCGCGTGCCGAACAGGATCGCGAATACGGCCAGCATCACCGCTGTCACCAGCGCGCCGTCACCGAGCAGGCCCAGTGGTCCGCTGGTGGGCTCGGTCAGCACGCTCAGCGAAACCGCGACGGCCTTCAGTTGCAGTGCCAGATACGGCAGTACGCCGACGACGGCGATGACTGTAACCAGCGCGGCCAGCGTCTGTCGCCGTCCGTAGCGCGCACCGATCAGATCCGCGATCGAAGTCAGGTTGTGGCGCCTGCACACCAGGATGATGCGTTCGATCAGGGGCACGCCGAACAGGAACACCATGATCGGACCCAGGTAGATTGGCAGATAGTCCCAGCCGTTCTCAGCGGCGCGTCCGACAGCGCCGTAGAAGGTCCATGAGGTGCAGTAGACCGCCAGCGCCAGGCTGTAAACCAGCGGGCGTGCACGTGGTTTTGCGACGCGCGCAGCGCGACGATCCCCCCAATAGGCAATCGCGAACAGCAGGCCGACATAGCCCACCGATATCAGCAGCAGCACCCAACCGGGTAACACGTGTCGCGCTCCTCCTGCCTGCGCAGCGGCCGGTGCCGACCGCGTGCGTCTTTTCGGCAGTGTAAGGCAAGGGTCGCTGGCGCTGCCGCTCAAACCAAAGGTGGATGGACACAGCTGCCACGGCGGGCTATAGCTGGACCCTGATCGCCCTTCGGGAGTCTGTGTGACCGATTCGACGTACCGCCGGACCTGCGTGGCCGTACTCACTGCGGTCGTCATCGGGCTGACCTGCTTCGGGCTGCTGGTGCTGGCACTGCAGCCTGCGGAGCGGCGCTTGATTCTGGTCGAACTGCTGACCGGGCGCTGGATTGCGCTGCTGCTGGCTGTCGTCAGTGCCGTCGGTGTGGGCACGTATGCCGGCATGGTGCTGCTCAGGCCGCAGATCGCCTTTGTTCCGACATTGGCGCATTTCATCGATCGCTTGCGCAGCGGCCAGCCGCAGTTGCGTGTGGCGCGTGGCGACGGCGTGCCGGCAGCGCTCGCAGACGCGGTCGACCGGCTTGCCAGCGAGTATGAGCGCCAGCACCGCCGCAGTGCTGCCGAGATCGAAGCGGCGACATCGCTGGTGGCCGAGGAGCGTGATCTGCTGGCGGCGGTCCTGTCTGATCTGCCCGCATCCGTGATCGGCTGCACCCACGATGGTCGGGTGCTGCTGTACACGCCGCGCGCCGCCGCACTGCTTCACGCGGTCGAGCCGGAGGGTTTGCTGGGGTTGGGACGCACGGTGTTCGCGCTGTTCCGTCGCAGCGTGATCGTCGACGCGCTGGAAGATCTGGACGCTGCGACTCAGCGCGGTGACGCGCGGGCCGAGATCGTGACGCGGTTGCCGACGCGCAGCGGCACCGTACTCGAGGCGCGCTTTACGCCGCTGCTGGGGGCCAGCCTCAAGGGGTTCTTCCTGCACCTCCAGGAAACAGCGGATCTACTGAGTGCCGCCGAATCCGGAGCGGAACGTCTGCCGGATCTGCCGCGCGCCTTGGCGCCGGTCTACGACTTTGCTGCGCCACAGGCCGCCAATTCGGCAGAGATGTTGGACGCCCCATTGTCGATGCTGATGTACACCGTGTTCGATACCGAAACCACCGGACTGGAACCGTCAGCCGGCGATCGGATCATCGCCCTGGGCGGCATCCGCATCGTCAATGCACGCATCGTATCCAGTGAGGTGTTCGAGTCGCTGCTGTCGACGACGCGGCCGATCGATCCGGCTGCGCAGCGCATACATGGCATTGATGCGCAAATGCTGCAGGGGCAGCCTGCATTCGAGGAGGTGTTGCCGCGCTTTCGCCGTTTCTTCGAGGACACCGTGCTGGTGGCGCACAACGCCGCTTTCGATGTGCGCTTCCTTGAAGTGCAGGGCGGCCCTGAACTCACGCTCCCGCTGGTGCTAGACACCATGCTGCTGTCGCAGGTGGTGTATCCGGTCGCGGAAGGCCATTCGCTGGAGGCGCTGGCGCAGCGGCTGGGCGTGTCGGTGATCGGGCGTCACACCGCATTGGGCGATGCCATCGTTACGGCTGAGGTTTTTCTGCGGCTGCTGCCATTGCTCGAAGCCCGTGGGATTCATACCTTGCGCGCGGCACTGGAGTCCTCGCAGGCCACCGCACTGGCGCGGGTTCGTTACTAGGGAGCGCAACGCATGCTTGATCATGGTCTTGCTGTTGCCAGCCGCGATGCGCGCGTGGCGGCAATGCTGGCGCGACTGGAGGGGCTGTCGGATGCCGATGCCCTGGTCGCCGCGGCCGGCGATCTGCGCGCGCTGGCTTTTGAATTGCTCGAGGACGCCGAATCGGCAGCGCAGCTGACGCGCACGATCGCCGACATGAACGATGCATTGACGATCCGCATACTCGAAAGCGTGCGCGCGCGGCATTCACTCCATGGCGTCACCTTTGTCTGGCTCGCACTCGGCAGTGAAGGCCGACGCGAGCAGACCGTGCATACCGATCAGGACAATGCGATCCTGTTCGCTGCCGACGATGTCAGCGCCGCGCGCGCTGCGCTGCTGGCGTTTGCTGACGAGGTCAATCGTCTGCTCGATGCCTGTGGGTTTCCGCTGTGCCGCGGCGACATCATGGCGCGTAACCCGAAGTGGTGCCTGAGCGTCGGCGAGTGGCAGGACTGTTTCGCGCGCTGGATCGACACCGGCGCTCCGGAGGCTTTGCTGCACGGGGCGATCTTCTTCGATTTCCGGGGTCTCTGGGGCGCGCTGCAGCTGGCGGCCGAATTGCGCGGCTGGCTGTCGGCGTACATCGCACCGAGGCCGGTGTTTCTGCGGCAGATGACGCAGAACGCGTTGCAGTCGCGACCGCCGCTGGGCTGGTTCGGACAACTCAAGTTCGAGCGCCGCGCAGCGATCACCGATTCGTTCGACATCAAGCTGCAGGGCGCGGGATTGTTCACCGACGCTGCGCGCATCCTCGCGTTGTCGCGCGGGATCGCCGAGACCGCGACGCCGGCACGTCTGCTGGCATGGCCGCGTACCGACTACGAGCGCCGCGAGGCCGAGTCCTGGGTCGAAGCGTTCTATACCTTGCAGGCGTTTCGTCTGCGGCGTCAGCTTGATTGTCACCGTCGCGGTGACGCGCTCGACAATCGCATTCCCTCGGCCAGCCTGACCGGCTTCGATCGCCGTCTGCTGCGTGCGTGCTTCGAAGAGTCGCGCGTTCTGCGCGGGCGCATCGCCAGCGAGTACGGCCTGGCCTACTGAATCACCACGCATCACGCGGGGTGGGCGGCCCCTCTGCGACCAAAGTCGCAGCACGTGGTCCAGCCTGTTTTAGACCAAAGTCGCGACCCGGCAGCACAGGCTGCTTGCTACATTGGCTTCAACGCAATTCATGCGTGAATAAGAGGAGAAAACGGTCATGTCTGAGCAAAACTCAGCGGGCGCCGAAGCCTACTGGAAAGCCAATGTGCGGTTGGTTCTGGGGCTGCTCGCGGTGTGGTTCGCGGTGTCGTATGGGGCAGGCATTCTGCTGGTCGACTGGTTGAACGAATTCCGTCTGTTCGGATTCAAGTTGGGCTTCTGGTTCGCCCAGCAGGGTTCGATCTACGTGTTCGTTGCGCTGATTTTTATCTACGTCTGGCGCATGAACAAACTTGACCGCGAATTCGACGTCCACGAGGACTGAGGAGAACACCCATGGAAGTCATGACCTGGACGTACCTGATGGTCGGCGTGACCTTTGCGATCTATATCGGCATCGCAATCTGGTCTCGCGCCGGCTCAACCTCCGAGTACTACGTCGCCGGTGGCGGCGTGTCTCCCCTTGCGAACGGCATGGCCACTGCGGCCGACTGGATGAGCGCAGCGTCGTTCATCTCGATGGCCGGCATCATCTCGTTCGCCGGCTACGACGGTTCGGTGTATCTGATGGGCTGGACCGGCGGTTACGTGCTGCTGGCCTTGCTGCTGGCACCCTATCTGCGAAAGTTCGGCAAGTTCACCGTGCCCGACTTCGTCGGCGATCGTTATTACTCGTCGACCGCACGTCTGGTCGCCGTGGTCTGCGCGATCTTCGTCTCGTTCACCTATGTGGCGGGGCAGATGCGCGGCGTCGGTATCGTGTTCAGCCGCTTTCTTGAGGTGGATATCAACACCGGCGTGATCATCGGCATGGCGATCGTATTCTTCTACGCCGTGCTTGGCGGCATGAAGGGCATCACCTACACGCAGGTCGCACAGTACTGCGTGCTGATCTTTGCCTACATGGTGCCGGCGATTTTCATCTCGCTGCTGATGACCGGCAATCCGATCCCGCAGCTGGGCTTCGGCTCGCAGACTGCAGACGGAACCTACCTGCTCGACAAGCTCGATGGCCTGGTGACGCAACTCGGATTCAGTGCGTATACCGAAGGCTCCAAGCCGATGATCGACGTGTTCTGCATCACCCTGGCGCTGATGGTCGGCACCGCGGGACTGCCTCACGTGATCGTGCGTTTCTTCACGGTGCCGCGCGTGCGTGATGCGCGCATCTCCGCCGGCTGGGCGCTGATCTTCATCGCGATCCTCTACACCACGGCGCCGGCGATTGCCGCGTTTGCCCGCGTCAACCTGATCGATTCGGTGTCGGAAGTGTCGTACGCCGAGGCGCCGAGCTGGGTCAAGAGCTGGGAGAAGACCGGCCTGATCAGTTGGGAAGACAAGAACGGCGACGGCAATATGCAGTATGTGGCTGACAAGGGCGCCAACGAGATGACGATCGATCGCGACATCATGGTGCTGGCCAATCCGGAGATTGCCAAGCTGCCGAACTGGGTTATTGCGCTGGTCGCGGCCGGTGGTCTGGCCGCGGCGCTGTCCACGGCGGCCGGCTTGCTGTTGGTGATCTCAACGTCGATCTCGCACGATCTGTTGAAGAAGACCCTGATGCCGGGCATTACTGAGAAACAGGAGCTGTTGTTTGCCCGCATCGGTGCGGCGGCGGCGGTCTGCGTCGCCGGTTATCTGGGAATTCATCCGCCCGGCTTTGTCGCGCAGGTGGTGGCGTTCGCGTTCGGACTTGCAGCAGCGTCGTTCTTCCCGGTCATCATCATGGGCATCTTCTCGCGGCGCATGAACAAGGAAGGCGCGATTGCAGGCATGGTGCTGGGTCTGACCGCGACCGCGGCCTACATTGTCTACTTCAAGTTCATGCATCCCGAGCTGAACACGCCGGAACATTGGTTCCTGGGCGTTTCGCCGGAAGGCTTCGGGACGGTGGGCATGGTGTTG
>JBFFJL010000115.1:0-9765 GCA_041555955.1 Nevskiaceae bacterium | reverse complement strand
TACGCGCAGCGCCGTCAGCGTGATCGCGCGCGGGTCGCCGATTTCACGGACCAGCTGGTGCGGCTGTTCTCGAACAGGATTCCCGGTCTGCGCGGTCTGCGTCATCTCGGACTGCTGGCGCTGGATCTGGCGCCCGGCGTGCGCGAGGCGGTGCTGTGGCAGAACCTTGGCTTCGGTGGTCGCGCGCCGCAGGCCGCACGGACTCCGGCATGAGCCTGCAGCGTTGCGAAGTGGCCGTGGTCGGTGGCGGTATCGCCGGTGCCGCGATCGCGCTGGGGCTGCTGCGCCAGGGCGTCGACGTGCAACTGTTCGATCGCGATCCGCCGATGCCGGCGCTGGATGCCAATGACTACGACCTGCGCGTCTACGCACTGTCGATCGCCAGTCAGCGCTATCTGCAGGACATCGGCGTGTGGGATGCGATCGTTGCCGAACGCGCGTGTGCCTATTCGCAGATGCAGGTCTGGGAGACCGAGCCCCACGATGCGCTGAAGTTCGACGCCGCAGAGGCGCGCGCCGCGGCGCTGGGGCACATCGTCGAAGGCCGTGTGATTCAACGGCAGCTGTGGCGTGCGCTGCCACCGGACAACGTTCATCACGACTGCGCGGTCGAGTCATTGCAGATCGATGATGACAGTGCGCAGCTGAAACTGGCTGACGGCGGCACGGTCGTCGCCAGGCTGGTCATTGCCGCCGATAGCGCGCGGTCGCCGCTGCGCACGCAGCAGGGCATCGAGGTCAGTGGGCAGCGCTACGCGCAGACGGCCGTCGTCTGCCATGTGCGCACCGGTGAGCCGCATCGTAGTACGGCGTATCAGCGTTTTCTGCCGACTGGACCGCTGGCGTTTCTGCCGTTGGCGGACGGCCGCAGTTCGATTGTCTGGTCGAGTACCGAGGCGCAGCAGCTGCTGGCGATGGACGACTGGACCTTCCGCCTGAGTCTGGACGAGGCGATCCAGCATGCGCTGGGGCCAATCCTGGAGTGCACCGAGCGCGTGAGCTTTCCGCTGCAGCTGCAGAATGCGCTGGAGTACGTGAAGCCGCGTTTCGCGCTGGTCGGGGATGCCGCGCATGTCGTGCATCCGTTGGCCGGGCAGGGTCTGAACCTCGGCCTGGGTGACGCCGCGGAGCTGGTTGCCGTGATCACAGCGGCACGCGCCGCCAGACGCGATGTCGGCAGCCCGCGCGTGCTCGCACGCTACCAGCGCGCACGCCGCGCTGAAGTCAACGAAATGATTGCTGTCACCGATGGGCTGTATCGTGCCTATCGCGTGCAGCTGCCCGGATGGGACTGGCTGCGCCAGCGCGGCCTGCTGGCCGTCAAAGCGATCGCGCCGCTGCGTCAGCTGCTGGTGCGAAGGGCCTGCGGGCTGTAATGCCTTCGCGAGCGAGGCGCAGCAAGCTTCGGCTAGCTGCGAGATGGCCCTCTTCGGCAATTACAGCGCACAAGAAGGGGCCTGCAGCAGAGCGTTTAGCAGTGCCGGAATCGCCTCGTCCCGTGGCGGAGTCGCGCAATGGACGGCCAGGGTCTGAGCGGCTTGCGACGCGCTTTGTGCGTGCAGCCAGGTCTTGAGCTTGCCGTCGGAGGATGTGTCCGGCTGCGGTGGCAGCGCCGGACCCAAGCCCCGTGCTTCGATCCTTTGGGCAATCAACATCTGATCCGGATTGTGCGCGATTGCAGCGATGGGTTTGCCAGCCAGCGCCGCTTCGCAGGTGAGATTATGTGAACCATAGCCGAGCACGGCGTCGCTGCGGGCAATGAGCTCGCGATAGTGCACCGCACCGGTGACGACTTGCACGTTGGTGGGCAGCGCGATCGTTCCCAGGTCGCGGCCGCCGACGCGCAACATGATGCGGGCAGGAAGGCGGCCCAGGACCTTCAGCCATGGCGCGACGGTTGGGCCGGGCTGCAGGTTGACGAACAGTCTCGGGCCGTCGCCGGCCGCGCTCCACTCAGGGACTTCTCCGAAACTGATGTCGGGCAAGCCGACATGTGCAGCGGTGCGCGGACTGCCGGCGTAGTGATCGAGTTCCGGATAACCGAGCAGCAGGGTCGATGGGATGTCGTACATCGCGGCCGGGTTTTTCAGCTGGCCCGCACCGATCGCGGACAGTGCAGTGTTCATCGTCGCCAGCAGATGCGCTTCGTTGCTGTGCAGGATGTCCGAGGTCGTCCTTACGTCTGCACGGAAGCTGGGCCAGGGAGTGGTGGGTGGTGGTACCGAGAAGCGCGTGCCGTAGTGCAACAGCGGCAAGCTGAGGCTGCGCGCGGCCAGAACCGCGGTGGGGCTGTGACGTGCGGCGACGCGTTCGATGCCGAGTGCGCGGAAGAGTTCGCGCCAGCTGCGCAGGCGTGCGGCGAGGGCGTCGGCGTTGGCGAATCCGCAGTTGTGCAGCAGCGAGGCATAGCTGACTTGCACACGAACGCCTGCGCCGGGCGCTGGTCGCGGCAACGGTGCCTGGATCATCGGCCCCAGATCAGCTGGAAGGTGTGCGCTGGCAATGGCGGGATCGCAGACAAAGAAGACGCAGTCGTGGCCCTGCGAACGGGCCAGGCGGGCGAGCTGCCCGATCACGGCCGAGTAACCGCCGTTCTGTCCGAGTTCCCAGGCGAAACCGAGGCGTGCCATGGCAGCTTCCCGCTCAGCGTCGCGGTAGATGGCTCACTGCAGTTCCATGACCTGGTCGACCGGGAACTCCAGACCGACCCGTTGCCAAAGGTCGGTGACGCGACGGAGGCTGGGCTCGGCGCGTTCGATCCACTGTGGGTGACGGCGGCCGGGTTCGTCCGAGACCTTGAACTCGGACGGTGCGGCATTGCTGTCGTAGCGGCGGTGGAAGCTCGCGGCCAGGTCTTCCATCCGCTGCCGGCCGTAGGCAACGATGCGCAGATCGCGGCTGGCCGACAGGCCCGTCGTCGCGATATTGATGTGGTACTGCTCCCAGTAGCGCAGGTAGGCGTCGAAGTAGTCCATCTCTGCAAATTGCTGCGGCGTGGTGCCGGTGTGCGCAAGATCGCGCCGGCACCATTCTTCGATGTTGGAGCGTACCGTGAAGCGTTCGTTGGCGGGCAGGCCACCGGACTTCTCGTAGGTGGAAATGCAGGCGGTGACTGGATGGCGCACGGTGAGGATCATGTCCACCGCTTCGCCGAGCACGCGATGGAAGAAGCCGCCGGCGTAGATGCCCTTGGTCAGTTTCTTCGGCACCACGATCTTGCCCGAATGGCGCGCGGCATTCTGGAAGAACATCTCGACCATGGTCAGGTACTCGGCCATTGTATGCAGGCTGAGTATCCAGCTGTTGCGCCCCTGGCTGAGTTCGAATGGACCGGCTTCGGGAAAGCCGTCATGCGCGAGCGCATTGGGCACCTTTGACGGCTCGTAGCCGAGCGCGCGGTACAGCTCCTTGGTCAGGTAGGAGCCGCCGCAGCGGGGAATGCCGATGACGTTGACGAAGTGGTAGCGCAGCTGGATTTCGCGCAGCGCGGCCAGATTGCCACCGAACAGATGCAGCAGCCACTGATAGGCGTGACCGATGGCCGCACGACCGCGCGGGTCGTTGATCACGCGCTCGGCGTCCTGCGGCGCGCGCTCGGTGATGCTGCGCTGGGCGAAATTGAGTTGCTCCGACAGCTGGTCGTGCCACTCATGGTCCTGGAATTGACGGCCGTCGATGATATGCGCGAGGTAGTCGATGAACACCGGCGAGACCGGCAGTTCGCGATCGGTCAGTTTGATTTCAACGCCCATCGCGCGCGCCTCCAAGATCCAGCAGACGGGCGAAGTTTTCCAGCGAGATCAGGTGCGCGTACACCGCACGCAGTTCGCCTTTGGTGAGCAGGGTTTTCAGGTTGCGCATCGGCAAGGCCGCCAGTTTCTGTTCGTCGACACGATACATGCCTTGCAGATGCAGCGTTGTCCGTCCTGGGGCAGAGGCCACGGCATCGAACGGGACCAGCAGGTCGAGAGCTTCCAGTCGTTTGCATAGCACGCGGGTCGCCTGACGCGCCGACTCCATCGATTCGATCAATCGCTGGATTGCGGTCCATGCCGGCGTGGCCTTGGCGTCGCTGTCGAAAAGTGCCGCACCATCCGGGCTGAGTTGATCGGCCTGCACACAGATCAGCTTGTTCGATTTCGGCGCAACGCCGTCCGCGACCTGCGCGACGCAGAACGGATGACGCCGGCAGTAGGCCGGCACATAGGCCGGCCAGCGCCAGCGCCCGTCACCGTCCACAAACAGATTCTCGCGATCGCGCAAGCCGAGGATGGCTACCGGAATGAATTCACGGCTGCTTTGTTCGCGAACGAAGGCAATCGGATATTCGGTCGCGATGCGTGAAAATTCGATGGCGTTGATATACACGCTGTTGAGGCGCGCACACCAGGCATAACGGCGTTCTGGCAGCAGGCCGAGACGACCGTGGCTGTGTTTGTCGAACGGCACCACTGGGCCATAGCCGGGTGGCGCGATCAGATGCAAGGCGTCATTCATGGTGCTGTCGTGCGGAACACGCGCCCCGGTTGTTTGGGGCGCGTGAAGCCGTGATCCCGCGTAACCGCTGACGCACTCAGGATGCGCACTGATCCGGCGGAGGGGGAGGATCGATCAGCAGGAAGCCCGGCATCTGTCCCAGCACGATCTGAATGCCATTGGGCAGCGAAAGCACAATCATGCCGGCGCTGGCGATGGTGGTCTCGCCGGTCAGCGCGTTGGTGATGTAGGCCTCGCCCGAATTAACGATCAGGATGCTGGCGCCCAGCGCAGTGGTCCCCGGCGGCAGGCTGTGCAGCGCTTCCTGGATCACCGGATCTTCTGCGCAGACCAGGTCGCAGTCGATGACGGTGATGTCAGTGCCGCGGATTCCGATCGTGGCGACGGGCGTCGCAACCTTGTACTCATCGCGATTGATCTTGCCGACCAGGCCGGTGATCGAGCGAAAGCCGCCCTTGACCAGACGGAAGAACGAACGCGCTACGGCCGACTGCTGCGGAGTCGGTGCTGGCGCAATGGCCTGAGTCGGTTTGGGCGTGGGTGTCGGTGTGACCACGGGTTTTGGCGTTGCGGCCGGCGGCGGTGCGGCGGCGGCTTTGGCTGCAGCGATCACGCTTGGGTCGGCCTGGAACGCGTAGTCCTCGATCACGAAACGCGTATTCGGACGCAGCAGCGTGAATCCACCGTCAGTGAAGCGGATGTTCAGGTAGCTGTTGGGGCCGGAATTGAGAATTTCGCCGGAATACAGCGCATCACCCTTGGCCAGTTCGCGCACGGTCCCCTGCGGCGAGGTTGCAGTGGCGCTGCCGGTGACCAGCAGGACTTCACCGGCCTGGGTAGCTGCCGCCGCTGCGCCACTGACCAGCAGCAGACCGATCAGGAGGGCGCTACGGCCGAGGCCGCCGAACCAACGTGCTGCGCTCATGGCTGCACCTCGCATTGAGTGCCGACTGCAGTGTTCGTCTGTTGCAGGATGATGCCGTTGTCGTCGCCTTCATCGCCGCGCTTGTCGTCGATATCGCCGTTGTTGAGATTTCCGGGTGGCGGCGGCAAGAACTGCGTGCCCAGTGGCTGAAACAGATCAAACGGCGTTGGGGATGGCGTCGGACTGGGGGTGGGTGTCGGAGCCGGCGTCGGTGTCGGGGCGGGTGTCGGCGTCACGCTTGGCGCCGGGGTCGGCGTCGGTGAAGGCGCTGGCGTTGGGGTGGCCGAGGGCGTGGGCGTGGGTGAGGCGCTGGGTGTCGGTGTTGGCGTCGCCGTGGGCCGCGGCGTTGGAGACGGCGTCGGCGTCGGTCGCTCGGTGGGCGTCGGTGTCGGCGACGGTGGCGGCGTGGCCAGAATGCCGTCCAGGATCACCACCTGACCGGTAGTGGCGATGTTGACCGAATCCGGTGCCGTCTGCGGGTTTGCGTCGGTGGTGTAGATGTAACCACTGCTTGGGTCTGCGGCGTTCTGCGTTGTCATGAACACGAAGTTGGGGTTGTGCCCCGGAGCCAGCGTGACGACGCCGTTGTTGCCGATGTAGATGCTTCCGGTCTGCGTCGAACCGCCGATGGCGAAGGTCGTGCCCGGGAACTTGTCAAAGTGATCGGTGGGATTCAGGTTCAGCACATGACTCGAATCCGGTGCGTTCTCGATGCCGATCGCGTCCGAAGCGTTGTACGGTTTGAAATGCACGAACGTGTCCATCGGCGCGGCGATGCTGCCGTCGAGATTCACATCGCTGGCCTGGATGAATACGAAGTCGCCGGTGAGATTGACGTCGCCGACGGTTACGGTCTGTGCAGACAAGGCCAGATTCGGCGTGGTGCTGGTCGGCATCAGGGCCGCGCCCGAAGGATGCGCCGCCAGGGCGTCCATCATCGCGACATCGCCCTGGAACACGCCTTCGCCTTCGCGGATTGGCCCGGCGCCGACATTCAATGTGGCGTTGCCAAGATCGATTGCAGTGTCAGCGAAAAATCCCGCGCCCGATGCGGTGACGGACTGTGGGCCATTGCCGTCCGCAATGATGGAGTCCGCGGCGTCGACACGCAGGCCGGTGGTTCCGGTTGACCAGTCGCCGGCAAAGTACACGCTGCCGTCGGCCGAGACGTCAGCCGAGCTGCCCGCCAACAGGGTGTCGAGGCGGACGTCGCCGCCAGCGGTCACGTAAACCCGCCCGTTCGCGGCCAGCGCGGAGCTGACTGATATCGGGCCATTGTCCGAGATGAGGTAGACCCCGTCGCCGCCCGATGAGAGTTCCTGACCGAGTGCATCAATGCCGTCGATTGCGTACAGGTCCACCTCGGTTCGTGTGTCGAGGGCGTCGGCGGACGTGTGGACATCACCGATGTCGAGCGTGCCTCCAGCATGGATTCTGGCACTGGCGTCGGCGTAGCCGCAGCCTGAGGAGCAGCTCGAACTGGATGCGGGCGAAACGCCGCTGGTGGCGATGCTGCCGGCGAGGACGACAGGTGCGCCCGCGATGGCGGATGTTTCGACATCGCCGATGTCGATGTTTCCGCCCGCGGTGGCGTATACCGATGCATAGGCGTTCGGATAGTAGCCGCCAGCGGCATGTGCCAGTGTGGTGACCGAGCCGCTGCCACCGGACGCGATGCCGATGTCGCCATTGGCGGTATCGACAGTGACATCGCCGTAGGCGGAATCCGAGGTTCCTTCGGCGATGGCGCTGGTGGCGATGCTTCCGAACAGGATGTCTCCGCCGGTCACGCCGAGCTTGCCGGACAGTGGCAGATTCGCCCCGTAGGACGAAGATGAGTTGCAGACGCTGCCAACGGCCAGGCAGGCCTGAGCGTTGGCGTTGGCGCCGCCGTTCACCGCGGTGGCATGGGCATCCGTGGAAATCAGCTGGGCCAAAATGCCGTTGGCAGCGGCGTTGAGTTGAACCCAGGCGTCGGCATAGGCGGCGCTGCTGCTGCCGTTCGCAGTTGCGGTGGCGTGGGTGTCGATCGCGCCGACTTCGATCCCCGCGGCAGAATCGATCCGCACCGATCCGTTGGCGCTGGTATGCCCATAGGCCAGCGGTCCTGCCGTCGCCGCCGGGGCAGCGAACGATCCGCCATAGGACGTTGAAAGGCTGACCGCAGAGGTCGCGATCGTTCCTGTCTTGACGCTGCCGGTTTGAGATGCAATCGATACGCTGGCGTCTGCGACATGGTAATAGCCGCCGACCGACCCGGTATAGGACGCCTGCGTCGAGACATTGCCCAGCTGTACGTTGCCGGAGGCCGACACACTAACGCTGCCGTCGGCGCTCGAATAGTAAGAAGTTGCCTGTGTTGTCAGGTCACCAGCCGTGATCGAGCCGGTTGTGGTGGTCAGATCGATCCGCGTAGCGCCGGAGCCGTAGTAGTTGGGCAGGGTTGTGATATTGCCCAGCATCAATGCTCCGTTGCCGGATTCGACAGTTACGGCGCCGGTTGCCGAAATGTCGCCGGTGTTGACCGCGAAACCATCCGAGTTGGCGTCTCCGCTGCCAAGAATGCGCACGTAGTTGCCGCCGCTGATCAAGCCGGCAATCTTCACGTCGCCGTGGCTGCCGGAGCCGATGAAGGTCGGCCGTGTTGGCGCGGACAAGCTGCTGGAGCAGCTGCTCAGGCACAGCTGATTGATGCCAACGCCGTTGTCGCCGTTGACGCTGACGGCGCTGAGAGTGCCGGTGGCATCGAGCAGGGCGGCACCGACTGCGTCGACCGAACCCAAGGTGGCATCTCCGCCGCGGGCGATGACCGCGATGTCGTTGCCGTAGGACGAGTAGCCCGGTGAAGCAGCGGGAGCTGCCAGCAAGGTCGAGCCGGAGCTGGCGAAGTAGCGGGTGACCAGATTTCCTGTGGCGATCGACGTGCCGGCGTCGACGCGGATGCTGCCGCTGTTGGCGGTGACGTTCCCGGATTCAATCGAACCCGCGGCCTCGATCAGGACGCTCTGGGCGGTGAGTTGACCCGCGATGATGTCGCCGTCCGAGTAGCCGCCGATCAGCTGCAGAGGCCCGGCGATGTCGATGTAGTTGGCGGTATTGTCAAAAAAGATACCGGAGGGAACACTGGAGCCGGAGCCCACGCCACTGCCGCGGATGAAGCCTCCGTAGCTGCTGGGCGACCCGATGCCGAGCAGTAATCCGCCGCCATAACTCGAGCTGCCGTCGATGCCACCGTCCCCGTCGATCGTCAGATCCGTGACCGTGATGCTGTTGCTGGCAACGACCTGGACGTTGGTGCCAGAGTTGAGCATGCTTTCGATGGTCTGGACGCAGACATCGAAGCCGCAGCCGTCGGTGGCGTTGCCGATCGCCAGATCGACCGGGTCGAGCAGCAGCAGGCCGCCGCGTCCCAGGGAAACACCACCCTGCAGACTCAGTCGATTGGCGGACAGTTCGACGAAGCCGCCGCCGAATGGGCTGCCGTCGCCAGCCAGCGCGCGTGTCATCGATCCGCGTGCAACGTTCAGCGCGCCGTCGGCGATCACACGGATGTTGCCGCCGCTGCCTGTGCCCAGACCCGAGGCGTCGATCGTTGATTCGGGAGTCAGACTGATGTCGCCACCCGAGAGCAGGCGGATCTGGCCGCCATCAACGCCCATGTCGGCGGCCTGGGTATCGATCGCGCCGGAATTGACGAGATTTCCGCCGCTGGCTGACAGCACGATCAGTCCGTCGTGCTCCTCAATCGACTGTGCCCGCAGCACGCCGCTGTTGTTGACGGCACCGCGCGCCAGCTCGTGTGCGACGTTCGCGGTCATCACGACGGTGCCACCGTCGGCGATCAGGCTGCCGGCATTGGTGGCGCCGGCACGATCGGACAGCGCAGCCTGGTCCACGGTGTAGCCAATCAGGCCGTCTCCCGCGAGATCCATCGTCATGGCGGAGCCGGACAGCAGGGCAACCTGGCCCAGCTGCGCGGCGATCACGCCGACGTTGCTGACGTAGTCACCGGCGAGCACAACAAAGCCGCCGTCAGCGGCATCGATCTGGCCGTGGTTGACCACGCTTTCGACGCTGTCGCCGACGAACACATAACGGCCGGACATGAAGTCGCCGTCGGTGATACCCAGTGTGGTGGCCAGCAGCGAGCCGACATCGACCTGCGCGCCATTGCCGAACAGCACGCCGGACGGATTGACCAGGAACACGCGGCCATTGGAAACCAGCGAACCGAAGATCTCGGACGGCACGCCGCCGATGACGCGGTTCAGGATGGCAGCCGAGGCCGACGGCTGATTGAAGTAGACGTATTCGTCAGACCCGATCGAAAAGCTCTGCCAGTT
>JBFFJL010000114.1:0-9779 GCA_041555955.1 Nevskiaceae bacterium | reverse complement strand
TCGCTCAGGGCATCGCCCGTGTCAGTGGCCGCGCCGGCGTGTGCCTGGCGACCTCCGGGCCCGGCGTGACCAACGTCGTCACCGCACTGGCCGATGCCAAGTCGGACTCGGTGCCACTGGTGTGCATTACCGGTCAGGTGCCGCGCGCACTGATCGGCACTGATGCCTTCCAGGAAATCCGCACCGGGCATCTGGTCGATTCGGTGACCAAGGCGCACTTCGAGGTGCGCGCGGTCGAGGATCTGCTCGACATCCTGCCCGAAGCCTTCCGCATCGCCGAAAGCGGTCGCCGCGGTCCGGTGGTGATCGACGTGCCCAAGGACGTGCAGACCGAGCGCCTGCGCATCGACGCGCTGCCCGCGCCGTTCTGCCCTGCGACCACAACGGCAGCCGCCATCGACACCGATGCCTTCGTCGCAGCCGCCGCGATGATCAACGCCGCGCAGCGTCCGGTGCTGTATCTGGGAGGCGGCATCACCCAGGCCCGCGCTCAGGCGCTGGCACAGCAACTGGCCGAGCACGCTGATCTGCCGACCACCACCACCCTGATGGCGCTCGGCACGCTGGCGCCGGAGCACCCGCTGAACCTGGGGATGCTCGGCATGCACGGCGCGCGCTACTGCAACCAGGCACTGGAGGAATGCGATCTGCTGATCGCGATCGGCGCGCGCTTCGACGACCGCGCCACCGGCCGTGCCGACCGCTTCGCCCCGCGCGCCCGCGTGATCCACATCGACGCCGACCGCTACGAGCTGGGCAAGCTGCGCAAACCCGATCTCGCCATCGAAGCCGACGCCGCCGACGCGCTGCGCGCACTGCTGGCCGCCGCGCCGGCGACCACGCGCCCCGCCTGGCGCCGCCGCATCGAAACGCTGCGCGCCGAACTGCCGCTGGAAATGCCGGGCCGCGACGATACCCGCGAGCCCTTCGGCCTGATCCACGCCGTCGCGCAGGCGATGGGACCGGACGCCATCGTCACCACCGATGTCGGCCAGCACCAGATGTGGGTCGCGCAGGCCTACCCGTTCGCGCGGCCGGAGCACTGGCTGACTTCGGGCGGGCTGGGCACGATGGGCTTCGGCCTGCCCGCCGCGATCGGCGCCGCGCTGGCCGCACCCGAGCGCAGCGTCGTCTGCTTCTCCGGCGACGGCAGCGTGCTGATGAACCTGCAGGAGCTGGCGACCTTGGCCGATCTGCAGCTGGACGTGAAGCTGGTCGTGATGGACAACGCCGCGCTGGGCCTGGTGCGCCAGCAGCAGCATCTGTTCTACCAGCGCCGCTTCGTCGGCTCGCTGTTCCCGCAGACACCGGCGCTGTGCACGATCGCCGAAGGCTTCGGCGTCCCCGCGCTGGATCTGGCCGCCACCGACGATCCGCTGCCGCGCCTGCGCGAGGCCCTGAAGCAACCCGGCCCGATGCTGATCCGCGCCCCCATCGCCACCGACGCCCAGGTGCTGCCGATGGTCATCCCCGGCCGCGCCAATACCGAGGCGATGTGCTGAACGCAGCACCGCTCACGAATACCGAATTCTCTGGAGTCACCCATGTACGAACGCACTGATGAAACCCAACTCGCTCCCCTGCCATCAGACTGGCCGGAGCCTGAAGCACTCGGCTTCGGCCAGTACCTTGGACCGTATCTGACCGAAGCCAGCCACCGCGCCGAATCCGGCTGGTCGGCGGCCAGCATCACGCCGCGCGCCGCGTCCCAGGTGCCGGTCGCCAGCGGCACCGTGCAATACGGTCTGTCCGTGTTCGAAGGGCTCAAGGCCTATCGCGACCCCAGCGGCAACATTCATCTGTTCCGTCCGCAGGCACATGCGCAGCGCCTGAAAGCCAGCGCACGCCGGCTGTGCATGCCGGCCCCGCCTGAGAATCTGCTGATGACGCTGTGCCGGCTTGCCGTGCAGGTGCACGCCGCGCTGGTGCCGCCGCACGGTCGCGGCTCGCTGTATCTGCGCCCGACCCTGTTCGCCGAGGAGGAGTGTCTGGGCCTGCGCGCCGCGGCGCGTCACCGCCTCAGCATCGCCGTCACCGCCTGCAGCGATCCGCAACCCAAGACCCTGCGGCTGTGGGCGGAACCGGAACTGATCCGCGCCGCACCCGGCGGGCTCGGTGCCGCCAAGACCGGCGCCAACTACGCCGCCGGCATCGCCGGTCTGCAGCGCGCACGCGAATGCGGCTATGACGATGTGGTCTGGCTCGACGCGCACACGCACACCCAGCTGGGCGAAGCCGGCACCATGAACCTGTTCGTGCAGATCGGCACCGACCTGATCACGCCGCCACTGGACGGCACCATCCTCGCCGGCATCACCCGCGACAGCGTCATCACGCTGCTGCGCGAACGCGGCGTGCGCGTGCTCGAACAGACCGTGGATCTGGATACCCTGCTCGCCGCACAAAGCGCCGGCATGCTCGGCGGCGCCTTTGGCACCGGCACCGCATCACGTATCGCACGTATCAGTGCCATCGGCGACGGCACGCGCGAAATCCGCTTTGCCCATCGCGGGCTCGCCGAAGACGTGGGCAGCTGGCTGAAGCAGGTACAGGAAGGCCGCGTTGCCCTGCGCGAAGCCTCGCACGCTGAATGGCGCGTGGCCGTCGACTGAGGCGGCGCACACGGTAGACAAGGCATCTCGATACGCCGGCGGCACACCGGCTACTCGATGCGAACGGGAGGTCAGGGATCGGGCCGGTGCGAACCACGCATGCACCCGCCCACCTCACCCCCCGTTCGGGTCGTGCACTCGCAGAGTGCGTATCGAGACATCGCGCAACCGTCCCACCCCACCGCTCAGATCAAGTGGTACAACAGGTGCCGATCAAGCCCCTGCACCCTCACCCAGCCAAAGACCCAACGGAGGCCGCCGGCACCGCCTGCTCCAGATAATCCGCGAACCGATGTTCCATCCAGAACACCGGCTCACCGCGCGGACCGGCGGACACGAAGCCGACATGCCCGCCGCGCTTCGAAACTTCCAAAGTCACCGAAGGCGCCAGCATCTCCGCCGTCGGTAACACCGCCGGCGTCATGAACGGATCGTCCTTGGAATTGATGATCAAGGTCGGCCGCCGGATGTCCTTCAGAAACGACGCGCACTCGCAGCGCGCGTAGTAATCCAGCGCATCCTTGAAGCCGTTCATCGGCGCCGTATAGGCATCGTCGAACTCGAAGAAGTCCACTGAGCGCGCCGTGCGATCGATATCCACGAAATCCGGCACCGGCACCGCCGCGTTCTTGCGCGTGACCATCGCCACCAGATCCCGCATCAACCGCTTCTGATACACCCGCGCCGAACCGCTGCGCAGCTTGTTCGCGCAGACCTCCAACCTGAACGGCGCACACCCGGCTGCGGCGGCAATCAACGGAATCGCGTCGCCCTCCTCGCCCAGCGCCTTGAGCACGATATTCGCACCCATCGACCAGCCCACCGCCGCCACCCGCACACCCGGCTCGCGCCGCTGCAGCTCGTGCAACAGGAACCGGAAGTCGCCGGTATCGCCATGGTGATAAGCGCGCGGATGCCGGTTCGGCTCATCGCCGCCGCCGCGCAGCTGGATCGCCACCACGCGCCAGTTCCGCGCGATCAGCAGTCGCGTAATCCCGCGCAGGTATTTGGATTGAAAGCCGCCGGTCAGTCCATGCACCAACACCGCGATGCGATCCCCCTGCTCCGGCCCGGCCCAGCCCAGATCGACGAAATCCCCGTCCGGCAGCTCCAGCCGCTCATGCCGGAACGCCACCCGCGGCGACGGCCGCAGCAAGGTCGGAATCACCGTCTGCGCATGCGGCCCGCGCATCAGTGGATGGGGACGGAAGCTGCTGGCGGTGATCGCGCCGTGCGGCGCAGTAGCTTCCACGTCAGTGTCCGGAGTCGTCGAGATTTGCGAGTGCGTCATACGGGGAATTCGCGTTCAACTGCATTCAAGGATACGCAATGATCAGACCGGAACGGCTGCCGGCCGAATTACCGTGAATCACGATCCGTGAATGATTCAGATCGAAACTTGGGTTGGAAAATACTGGCGCCTGTTCCGCCTGCTAAGGAATCTCTTGTTGCGACTTTTCTCAACGGCTCACCAACGCGTCAAGACATAGCGATCGATCAGATAGATATACGGCGGCATGAAGATGATGACGCCAACCACAAAGCCGCTGAATCCAATTGCCAACTCTCGCTCCCACCGCCGTCGAGCATGGAGAAAAACGGCCACCCTGCCTCGAAAGGGCCAAACCGAAGCGAAGCCGACGAGTAACGGCGGGATCATGAACCAAGCTGCAAGGAAGAAGAACAAGGCGCCGACAACAAGATGGGGCCAGCGTTCTTTGCGAAACAGCGACATTTCATCTGTCGTGTTTGAGCGCATTTTTCCTTCCTCTATCGCCGGATCGATAGCCGCAGTCCGCCAGTGCGTTCAAGGGTGATGCGCGACATGCCCGGCAGGATCGCTACCCTCGGGCCCTCTCGAAAACCGGCTCTTCCTCCGTCACGAAGAACACCGTTCGCGTCATGTCGGCAAAGCGGGCTTCGTCCGGTTGAATGCTTGCCAGATAGTCCGGATCGCTGAAGAAGGCATCGCGATCCGCTGCGCTGTCGAACCACAGCTCGGCGGTGCCGTCGAAGGCGACATCACCCTGCGTATAGCTCTCAGCGGTCGTATGGCATTGCACGTACTTGCGCACGTATTTCTGCGTGGCGGGATTGGTCCTGACCAGCTCGGCGTGCTGGGTGCGCCAGTGGGTGTGAAACGCTTCCGGGCTCATCCCGGGGCGGCGGTGAATGGCGACGATCAGTTTGATCATGAAGTGCTCCCTGTAATTTGTTGTATTCCAGCTTAGTCGAAGCCGGCGAACGCTTCCTCCGCATCGCGGCCCCTGCCAGGGTTGAACTTCCCTCATGACGCATGTCATGGTCATCCCATGACGCGGCGCTACACTGGGATCACATGAACCCTGCTCCGGCCGGAACTTTGCGCGCCATACGAGGCGCCGTTGTTGACGTCGTCTTCGACGAGGGCGAGCTGCCGCCGGTTGAAACCGCGCTGCTGGTGGACGACCCGGACCGCCCGACACCTTTGCTGGTCGAGGTACACAGCCACCTGAATCCAATCACCGTGCGCTGCGTGGCGATGGGCAGCACCGCAGGATTGGCGCGAGGCACGCCCGTGCGCGCGACCGGCGAAGCGATGACGATTCCGGTGGGGCCGAATGTGCTGGGGCGGCTGATGGATGTGTCTGGCGCGGTGGATGACGGCGGTCCACCACTGGCCGCGGACACACCGCGCTGGCCGATCCTGCGCTTGCCGCCGCCGCTGGCCGGCCGTGGAGCGAAAATCGATCTGTTCGAGACCGGCATCAAGGTGATCGACCTGCTGTCGCCGATCGCGCAGGGCGGCAAGGCGGCGATGTTCGGCGGCGCGGGTGTCGGCAAGACGGTGCTGGTGCTGGAGCTGATTCATGCGATGGCGTCCGGCTATCAGGGCACCTCGGTGTTCGCCGGCATCGGTGAGCGTTCGCGTGAAGGCCACGAGCTGCTGCTGGACATGCGTCAGTCCGGCATGATCGAACGTACCGCGCTGTTGTTTGGCCAGATGAACGAGCCGCCGGGTGCGCGCTGGCGCATTGCGCTGGCGGCGCTGACGGTGGCCGAGTATTTCCGCGACCACCAGCAGCAGAACGTGCTGTTGCTGATGGACAACGTATTCCGCTTCGTCCAGGCCGGCGCCGAAGTCTCCGGCCTGCTCGGGCGGCTGCCGTCGCGCGTCGGCTACCAGCCGACACTGGCGACCGAAGTCGCGGCGCTGCAGGAGCGCATTGCCTCGCTGGGCGGGCATTCGGTGACGGCGATCGAAGCGGTCTATGTACCCGCCGATGATTTCACCGATCCGGCCGTGACCACGATCGCCACCCATCTGGAAAGCCAGGTGATGCTGTCGCGCGCGATGGCGGCCGAAGGCATGTATCCGGCAGTTGATCCGCTGGCATCGAGTTCGTCCCTGCTCGATCCGACCGTTGTTGGTGAGCAGCACTACAGCGTTGCGCAGCAGGTGCGCGAGGTGATTGCGCACTACCGCGAGCTGCAGGACATCATCGCGTTGCTGGGGATCGAGGAGCTGGGCGCGCAGGACCGTCTGGCGGTGGGGCGCGCACGACGGTTGCAACGCTTTCTGACCCAGCCGTTCGCGGTGACCGAAGCCTTCACCGGCAAGCCCGGCCGCACGGTGTCGCTGGCCGACACGATCGCCGGCTGTAGCGCGATCCTGTCCGGCGCCACCGATGCGTGGCCGGAAGAAGCCTTTTTCATGGCCGGCACGATCGACGAAGTGCGCGAGCGCGCCGGCGCGTCGCTGAAAACCGGAGCCGCGGCGTGAGGCTGCGCCTGACCAGCCTGGGCGAACTGCTGATCGACGCCGAGGTGAAGTCGGTCCGCGCGGAAGACGGCAGCGGCGCCTTCGGCATTCTGCCGCGTCACGTCGACTTCCTCACTGCCCTCAACATCGGCGTGCTCAGCTGGCACGACACCCACGACAAGCTGCATCACTGCGCCGTGCGCGGTGGCGTACTGACGGTACGCGACGGCGACGTTGCGGTGGCGACGCGCGAAGGTGTCGTCGACGACGACCTGTCGCATCTGGAGACCACGGTGCTGGCCCGTTTCCGCGCGCGCGACGAGGAAGAGCAACAGGCACGGCTGGGCGGGCAGCAGCTCGGCCTGCGCGTGGCCCGCGAGATCCTGCGCTATCTGAATCCGGGACGGGGGGGCTTGCCGTGAACACGCCATCGCAGGACGACGACGAAGTGGTGAACGGCGTACGGCGCCGGGTCGACAGGCACGAACGCTCGCAGCGCGAAGGCGAACCGTCGCTGGCGCACCAGTTCGCCCGCGTCGGCGTGCTCGGCTGGCTGATCGTCGTGCCCACCCTGCTCGGCGTCTTCCTCGGACGTTGGGTCGACCGCATTTTTGACAGCGGCCTGATGTTCAGTGGCGCCCTGCTGGTGGCCGGCCTGTGTCTGGGCTGCTGGTCCGGCTGGCGCTGGATGCAGCAGTCATGAACCTCTTCGCGTGGACCTCATTGTTCGCATTGCTGGGCTATGGCGCCGGCATGATTCACTTTGCCAGTCTGGCGCAGGGTGTTCGACGCCTGGTCGACGGCGGCCCGGCGTGGCAGGCCCCGGCACTGTTGCTGCTGCGATTCGCCATCAGTGCCGCCGTCATGATTGCTGCGGCGCGTAGCGGCACGCTACCACTGATCGCGGCACTCGGCGGCTGGCTGCTGGCGCGGACACTGCGCCTGCGCGCGGTGCGTCGCGCAGACACTGAAACAAGCGGGGCTCCAGGATGAAATCGCCACTGAGCTCGGACATCCTGTTTCACGTCGGCCCGCTGGCGATCACGCAGCAAGTGGTCGCCACCTGGGTACTGATTGCTATTCTCGGCATCGGCTCGGCCCTGGCGACGCGCCGGCTCCGTGTCGATCAACCGGGTCGACTCCAGGTGCTGCTCGAAGCGTTCATCGAAACCGTTCAGCGCCAGATCAAAGACACCATGCGCTGCGATCCCGCACGCTTTCTGCCGCTGATCGCAACGCTGTTCCTGTTTATTCTGTGCGCCAACCTGTCGAGCCTGATTCCGGGCAACGAACCCCCGACCGCCTCGATCGAAACCGACGCGGTGCTGGCCCTGCTGGTGTTCTTTTCGGTGATCCACCACGGCGTGCGTTCGCACGGGGTACTGGGCTATCTGCGCAGCTTCGCAAAGCCGAGCTGGATCATGATTCCGCTGAATCTGCTTGAACATCTGACGCGCACGGTCGCATTGATGGTGCGTCTGTTCGGCAACGTCATGAGCGGCGCATTTGTGATTGCAGTCGTGCTGTCACTGGCCGGCTTGTTCGTACCGATTCCGTTCATGGCACTGGAAGTGCTGACCGGCATCATTCAGGCCTACATCTTCTCGGTGCTGGCGATGGTCTTCATTGGCGCCGCCGTCCGCGAAGAGTCCTAACAACCCTGCCCCGAGGACAGTTCATGGAAATCAACTGGATCGAAATCGTCAGCATCATCATGGCCGGATTTTCGGTGTCGTTCGGCGCGCTCGGCCCGGCACTGGCCGAAGGCCGTTCGGTCGCCGCGGCAATGGACGCACTGGCGCGCCAGCCGGAAGCCTCGGCAACGATCTCGCGCACCCTGTTCGTCGGCCTGGCGATGATCGAAACCACCGCGATCTACTGCCTGGTGATCGCGCTGCTGTTGCTGTTCGCCAACCCGTTCATCAAGTAACGCCACCATGAGCATCGACTGGACCAGTCTGGCGCTGCAGACGATCAACGTCCTGGTCCTGCTGTGGCTGCTGCAGCGCTTCCTGTATCGCCCGGTGATTGCGGTGCTCGAACGTCGCCGCGCCGAGATCGACAAGAAACGCACTGATGTCGAAACAGCGCAGCACGCCGCCGATGAAGCGCGCCGGGCCGCCGAAAGCGAACGCGCCGCGCTGGTGGCACAGCGTGAGCAGAATCTGGCCAAGGTCCAGGCTGAGGCCGAGGCCACCCGCGCGGCACGGCTGAAGGATGTCGAAGCGCAGGCGGCACGGCTGATCGACACCGCGCGCCAGAAGATCGAGCAGGAACGCCGCGAGGCAGGCACGCAACTACAGCGCGACGCCGCGCAGCTGGCCGCCGATTTCGCACAGCGCGTGCTTGCGCGCACCCCGAAAGGTGCCCTGCTGCGTGCGTACATCGGCGAAATCGCCGCACACGCCGCACAGATGACGCTGGCGCCGTCCGACGAAGCGCGCGTGGTGACGGCAGAAGCGCTCAGCGAGGCTGAGAGCGCCGCGCTGGTCGAGCACCTCGGCCCGGCGCTGGGACACGTCGGGCAATGGCGTTTCGACGTCGATCCATCGCTGCTCTCCGGGCTGGAAATCCACCTCGCCGACACCGTGATCGGACATACGCTGGCGCAGGATCTGGCACGCCTGCAGACTGCCGCCGCCACCGACGAACCACCGCATGACCACGCTGTCTGATTCGCTCAATGCCTGGCTGCCGCAGGCGCGCGAGCGCAGTGCCGCCACCCCACTCCCCGCCACCGCCGAAGGCTTCGGACGCATCGAGTCGATTGCCGACGGCGTGGCCCGCATCTCGGGGCTGCCGCAGGCCAGGCTCGACGAGCGCCTGTCGTTTCCCGGCGGATTGAACGGCTATGTGCTGAATCTCGAACACGACGACCTCGCCTGCGTGCTGCTGGACGACGCCGAGGCGCTGGGCGCCGGCGATCCGGTGCGCTGCACCGGTGAGATCGTGCGCGCGCCGGTGGGCGAATCCCTGCTCGGCCGCGTGATCGATCCCCTGGGCCGGCCGCTGGACGGCGGCGCGGCGATCGAGCCCAGCGACTGGCTGCCGGTCGAACGCCCGGCACCGGCGATCCATCAGCGCGATCTGGTGACGCAGGCGGTCGACACCGGCATTCTGACCATTGATGCGTTGTTTGCGCTGGGCCGCGGTCAGCGCGAGTTGATTATCGGCGACGGCGCTACCGGCAAGACCGCGATTGCGGTCGACACCATCATCAACCAGAAACACAGCGACGTGATCTGTGTCTACGTTGCTGTCGGTCAAACCTCCAGCTCCACTGCGCGAGTGATCGACGCGATCCAGCGCTTCGGCGCGCCGGAGCGCTGCATCATCGTTTCCGCCGCATCGTCCAGCGCGCCGGGCCTGCAGTGGATCGCGCCGTTTGCCGGGTTCACGATGGCGGAGTACTTCCGCGACCGCGG
>JBFFJL010000113.1:0-9832 GCA_041555955.1 Nevskiaceae bacterium | reverse complement strand
GATGCTCGCGATCCTCGCCGAGCTCGGCGTCCACGCCGAGCGCCTGGACGACGGCACGATCCGGACCGAGGTCGTGGACGCCGCCCGCGTCCGTGCGCCGTACGAGCTGGTCAAGACCATGCGCGCGTCGATTCTGGTCCTGGGTCCGCTGCTGGCGCGTTACGGCGAGGCGCAGGTGTCCTTGCCCGGCGGCTGCGCCATCGGCGCTCGCCCGGTCAATCTGCATCTGATGGGCCTGGAAGCGATGGGCGCGCAGATCAAGGTCGAGTCAGGCTTCATCCATGCCAAGGCGTCGCGCTTGCGCGGCGCCCACATCATGTTCGACACGGTGACCGTGACCGGCACCGAAAACCTGATGATGGCGGCAGCGCTGGCCGATGGTCAGACCGTGCTGGAAAACGCCGCGCGCGAGCCGGAAGTGGTCGATCTGGCACGCTGCCTGATCGCGATGGGCGCACGCATTCGCGGCGCCGGCACCACTACGATCATCATCGACGGCGTCGAGCGCCTGCATGCGGCGCAGCATGCGGTGTTGCCGGATCGCATCGAAACCGGAACCTTCCTGGTTGCAGCGGCGATGACGCGGGGGCAGGTACGGGTGACCCACACCGATCCGAATCTGCTCGACGCGGTGCTGGTCAAGCTGCAGCAGGCGGGTGCGCAGATCCGGACCGGAGAGGACTTCATCGAGCTCGACATGCTGGGTCAGCGGGCGAAGTCCGTGAACGTGCATACGATGCCGCATCCGGGTTTTCCGACCGACATGCAGGCGCAGATGATGGCCTTGGATTGTGTTGCCGAGGGCACCGGGGTGGTGACCGAGACGATTTTCGAAAACCGCTTTCAGCACGCGCTTGAGCTGCAGCGCATGGGCGCGCAGATCAAGCTCGAGGGCCATACCGCGATCGTCACCGGCTGCGAGTGCCTGACCGGCGCGCCGGTGATGGCGACCGATCTGCGCGCGTCGGCCGCGCTGGTGGCGGCAGGTCTGGCAGCCGATGGGCAGACCACGATCGAGCGTATCTATCATCTGGACCGCGGCTACGAGCGCATCGAGGCTAAATTTGCGCAGCTGGGTGCGCGGATCGAGAGAGTCGCCGCCTGATCCGGCCGCGGGAGTCCGCGGTACTTACGAATTTCACCGCAGGAGCATCCGATGTCCACCAGCACGCAGATGGCCAAGCTCGCGGTCCTGATCGACGCCGACAACACCCAGCCGTCGATTTCCGAGGCGCTGCTGAAGGAAATCGCCAACTACGGCGTCGCCAGCGTGCGCCGCGCGTACGGTGACTGGACTCAGCCGAATCTGAAAGGCTGGAAGGATGTGCTGACGGTGTCGGCAATCCAGCCGGTGCAGCAGTTCGGCTACACCACTGGCAAGAACGCGACCGATGGCGCGATGATCATCGACGCGATGGATCTGCTCTACACCGGCATCTACGACGGCTTCTGCCTGGTGTCCAGCGACAGCGATTTCACTGGTCTGGCCCAGCGCCTGCGGCAGGCCGGCAAGATCGTCTACGGTTTCGGCGAGCACAAGACCCCGCAGTCGCTGGTTTCCGCCTGCGACAAGTTCGTCTATCTGGATGTGCTGCGTGAGGATGTCGCCGATGGCGGCAAGCCCAAACCCAAGGACCGCACGACCCTGCGCCGTGATCACAAGCTCGCGCGGCTGCTGCGCGAAGCCCAGAGCGCCGCCAGCGACGAGGACGGCTGGGCGCAGCTGGGCGAAGTCGGCAGCAACATCAGCAAGCAGGCGCCGGATTTCGATCCGCGCAATTACGGCTACAAGAAGCTCGGCGAGCTGGTGGGTGCACTCGGACTGTTCGAAATCGACGAGCGCAAGCTGGCCGATGGCCGCAGCAGGGCGATCTATCTGCGTCTGGCCGAACCGGCACGGGCCAACGAACCCGAAGTGCGTACTGCCAAGCGGCGGTAGCTTCAGACGGCTACAATCGCGCGCTCCTCGCTACAGCCGTTGTTGCCATCGTCATGACCGCATTGACCATCGCCCTGTCCAAGGGGCGCATTTTCGACGAAACCCTGCCGCTGCTGGCTGCATTGGGCATGGACCCGGCCGGTGACATCGACCGTCTGCTGCGCGTGCCGTCGCGCAACAAGAACGTGTCGCTGCTGATCGTGCGGGCCTCCGATGTGCCGACCTATGTCGAATACGGCGCCGCTGACCTCGGCGTCGTCGGCAAGGACGTGCTGATGGAGCATGGCGGTTCGGCGCTGTACGAGCCGCTGGATCTGGGCATTGCGCAGTGCCGGTTGTCAGTCGCTGCGAAGAAGGATGGTCCGCGTCCGGACGGTGTGCGCCGCTTGCGGGTCGCCACCAAGTATCCCGAAATCACCCGCCGCCACTTTGCGGCCAAGGGCGAGCAAGTCGAAATCATCAAGCTGTATGGTTCGATGGAACTGGCGCCGCTGGTGGGGCTGGCCGACCTGATCGTTGACCTCGTGGCGACCGGCAGTACCTTGAAGGCCAACGGTCTGGTCGAGATCGAGACCATTTGCCAGGTCACGTCGCGGCTGGTGGTCAACAAGGCGGCGATGAAGATGAAGAATGCAGCGATCCAGACTCTGATCGCGCAGATCGGCGAGCGGGTCAGGGCGGGGAAGCGTCAATGATCGAAGTGCGGCGGCTGGATGCATCGGCGCCGGGCTTTGACGCCGAGCTCGATGCGCTGCTGGATCGCGCGCCCGAGGCTGATGCCGGCGTGATCAGCGTGGTCGAGGCGATCGTCGCCGACGTGCGCTCGCGCGGCGATGCTGCGCTGGTCGAGTTGAGCAACCGCTTCGATCGACGCAACGTTGCTGCGGCAGCCGAACTTGAGATCGATCGCGCGCAGCGCCAGGCTGCGTGGGACGCGCTTGATCCCGGCTTGCGCGATGCGCTGGAGCAGGCGGCGACACGTATCCGCGCCTACGCCGAATATCAGAAGCTCGCCGGTTTCGAATTCACCGATGCGCTGGGCAATCGCCTGGGCCAGCAGGTCACGCCGCTGGATCGTGTCGGCATCTATGTGCCGGGCGGCAAGGCCGCGTATCCGTCCTCGGTGCTGATGAATGCGATTCCGGCGCGCGTCGCAGGTGTCGATGAAATCATCATGGTGGTGCCGGCGCCGGGCGGCGAACTGAATCCGGTGGTGCTGGCGGCGGCGCATCTGGCCGAAGTGGATCGCGTGTTCACCGTCGGTGGCGCGCAGGCGGTGGCGGCGCTGGCCTACGGGACCGCGACGATTCCTGCGGTCGACAAGATCGTCGGGCCGGGCAACGCCTATGTCGCAGCGGCCAAGCGTGCGGTGTTCGGCAAGGTCGGCATCGACTCGATCGCCGGGCCTTCGGAAATTGTGGTGATCAGCGACGGCGGCAGCGATCCGGACTGGATCGCAATGGATCTGTTCTCGCAGGCCGAGCACGGCGAGGATTCCGAATCCATCCTGATTTCACCCGACGCGGCGTTTCTGGAACGGGTCGCTGCGGCGATGAGCGCGCGGGTGCAGACCCTGCCGCGCGAAGCCACGGTGCGGACCTCGATTCGCGAGCGCGGCGCCTTGATCCACGTCGCCGATCTGGATCAGGCCTGCGCGGTGTCCAACCGCATTGCGCCGGAGCATCTGGAACTGGCGGTTGATGACGCGCGCGCCTTGCTGCCGAAAATCCGCCACGCCGGCGCGATCTTCATCGGCCGCCACACACCGGAAGCCTTCGGCGACTACTGCGCAGGGCCCAACCATGTGCTGCCGACTTCGCGTGCGGCGCGGTTCTCCAACCCGCTGGGCGTGTATGAATTCCAGAAACGCAGCAGCCTGATCGAATGCACACCGGATGGCGCGCGGACGCTGGCGCAGATTGCCGGCTGCATCGCCGATGCCGAGGGACTGCAGGCGCACGCGCAGTCGGCGCGCGATCGCGGCTGAGACGACGCTAGTCGATGGATTCGACGATCCGCCGCAGTGCGCGGTAGCCGTCGACCAGCCGCGGTCCGGGCCGACCCAGGAAAGCTTCGCTGATCGCATGCACGCGTCCGTTGCGCACCGCCGCGGTCTGCTGCCAGCCGGGACGCTGCAGCACCACGTCGGCGCGATACTTGTCGACCTGTACCCCGCACCATGAAATCGCGACGGCGTCGACCGCGAAGTCGGGATGATGCTGCGGATCGCAGGAAAGGGTCGGCGCATCGACCGCGGTCAGGGCGTTGTGTCCGCCGGCGCGCGCGATCAGATCGTGTACCCAGGACTGGCGCGCGGCGCCGATCACCGGCTTGGGCCACCATTCAACCAGGATGCGTGGAGCCTTGGCCGTCGGTGCCACGGGCGGCATCGCGGCCTGCATCTGCTGCACCAGCGCGTCGCCGCGCGCGGGTACGTCCAGCGCTGCGGCAATCTCGACGATGCTGGCGAGTACGTCGTCGAGGCTGTGCGGATCGATGACCCGATGGGGCAGGCCTGCCGCGGCGATTTCAGCGACGATGCGTTCATGCCCCGGCACCGTCAGCGAGGTCAGCACCAGATCGGGTTTGAGGGCGCGCACCGCGTCGATATCCAGATTCAGGTCGCGCCCCAGTTGCGGCAAGGCGCGGACGACCTCGGGCGGAAAATCGGAATCGTTGTCGACCGCGATCAGCCGATCCGCACAGCCCAGTGCGCAGACGATTTCGGTGTTCGAGCAGGTGTGGGAAACGACACGCACGTTCGATCCGGGCCTCAGGATTCAAGCCCGGCCAGCGCCTTCGGCGCGTGATGGCGCCAGGCCCTTTCCAGTGCTTTGGCCACCAGCGGGCCGATGCCGGGCAGCCTGCCGTCAAAACGGATCACGTAGTCAATCACGGTGCAGTTGCCTTCGCTGCTGAAATTGATGATGCCGATATGGTTCTTCAGCGGGCTGCCGCGCGTGATCTGGTAGGCAATGCGCCGCTGGGGCTCAAAGGCGACGATGGTTTCTTCGAATGCCAGCAGGCCGGGTCCGACACGTCGCACGGAATGCAGGCCGTTTGGATTACCGTCGCCTTCGAGAATCCGGCTGCCGCGTGCGCCGAACAGGCTGGCGAAGCGTTGGTGGTCGGCGAAGAACGCGAAGACGGCCTCGATCGGCGCGTCGATGCGTTTGCGCAGGCGGACTTCCTGGGACGGCATGCGGACTCCGGTGTCAGATCAATGCGGGCGCCGACTGTAGCAAGCGACGGCGCGTACGGTGCGGCCCCTGCGGCGCGGCAAATGAACGATAATGCCTGCGGGAGTCGGCCGGGCAATCGCTGTCGCGCAAGCGGTGGAGGAAAGTCCGGGCTCCGCAGGGCAGAGTGCCAGGTAACGCCTGGGCGGCGTGAGCCGACGGAAAGTGCAACAGAGAACAGACCGCCGAACGCCTTTGCTTCGCCGTAAGGCGGCGCAGAGGGCGTGGTAAGGGTGAAACGGTGCGGTAAGAGCGCACCGCGCGACCGGCAACGGGAGTGGCACGGCAAACCCCACTTGGAGCAAGACCAAATAGGGAAGGTGTACGCCTTCGGGTGTACGACACGTGGCCCGCGTGCCTTCCGGGTAGGTTGCTTGAGCGTGACGGTGACGTCGCGCCTAGAGGAATGATTGCCGCAGGCACGCAAGTGTCCGCACAGAACCCGGCTTACAGGCCGACTCCCCACTTTTTTCCACTGCGACGCGCGATCCCGCTGGCGGGAGCCTTCCTGCGTCCGCCAGATGAGCGGACAGAGACTTTGTCAAACTAAATAAAATTTAAGTTGATAGAAAATCACAATTTTGGGATCAGCTTGCTAAGGTGCCGATCCGGCGCGAGGTCCGGGCCGCCGCGAGCCGCGCACGCTGACTGCTGCTTACTTGAAGTATATGCGCTAATTTGCTGTTTCTAATAAAGAAGATGATTGGCGTCGCAGCGCTTCGATAAGCTTTTGTTTTGCCGATGTTTTTGCCCGTTTGCGCGCTTGCGGGGGGGAGTTTGGTGGGGTATAGTCGCCGCAGTGTGGTGGAAAGTGGGAGAGAGTGGGGAGTTGTCTCCACAACGACTATGTTCGCGGGCTCGCATCAATTGACGGTCGATGACAAGGGGCGCCTGGCTATTCCGGCGCGCTTTCGTCAGCCCCTGTCCGATCTATGCGGGGCGCAGCTGGTCATCACCAAGGGCCCCAACCCCTGCCTTGAAATTTATCCGGCGCCGGAGTTTCTGCGCATCGTCCAGGACATCCAGGCGATGGAGGATCGGCATACCGCTGAGTTGCTGAAACAGGTATTCGTCGGCTTCGCGGTCGAGACCGAAATGGACAAGCAGGGCCGGGTGCTGCTGCCGCCGATGTTGCGCAAGCGCACGCGGCTGGACGGTGCGGTGGTGCTGATGGGGCAGGACTCGCGCTTCGATGTCTGGCCGCAGGACGTCTGGGAAACCCGCTTCGGCGAGAACTCGGATCTGCTCGCGTCGCTGGAAGACGCTTTCCGGACGCTCAAACGGTGAGGCGCGCGCATGGCTTTAGACCTTCCGCCCACCGATTGCACCGTTGGGTCTGATCCGCTCATGACAGCCCATCGGCCGGTGATGCTCGCAGAATCGCTCGCCGGCCTTGCCCTCGGCGACACGGCTGACGCCGAACACGCGATCTATGTGGATTGCACTTTCGGTCGCGGCGGGCACAGCCGCGCGATTCTCGATGCGCTCGGCGGCCGCGGCACGCTGCATGCGATCGATCAGGATCCGGAGGCGATCGAGTACGCCGCGTCAGCGTTCGCCAACGACGCCAACTTCAGGATTCACCACGCCAACTTTGCCCAGCTCAAGGACGTTGCGGAATCTGCCGGATTCTACGGCCAGGTCTCCGGCATTCTGATGGACTTGGGCGTGTCGTCGCCGCAGCTGGACACCGCCGAGCGCGGTTTCAGTTTCGGCAAGGATGGTCCGCTGGATATGCGGATGAATCCGCAGGCCGGCGAGCCGGCGTCGGCGTGGTTGGCGCGCGCCGACGACGTCGAGATTGCCGATGTGCTGTATCAGTACGGTGAGGAGCGCAACAGTCGCCGGATTGCACGTCGTATTGTTGAATCACGTGCGGCCCAGCCGCTGACCTCGACGGCGCAACTGGCACAGCTGATCGCGTCGGTGCCCGGTCCGCGCAGTCACAAGATTCATCCGGCGACGCGCAGTTTTCAGGCGATCCGCATCTTCATCAATCGCGAACTCGACGTGCTGCGCGATGCGCTGGCACAGGCGATCGAAGTCCTGCAGCCCGGTGGTCGTCTGGTGGTGATCAGTTT
The DNA here is from genome assembly GCA_041555955.1 of Nevskiaceae bacterium. Classification (GTDB taxonomy): domain Bacteria; phylum Pseudomonadota; class Gammaproteobacteria; order Nevskiales; family Nevskiaceae; genus Solimonas. Next base: position 2,573 of record JBFFJL010000113.1, on the reverse strand, counting down.
TCACTCGCTGGAAGATCGCATCGTCAAGCGCACCTTGCGGGACGTCGCTCGCAGCGATCATCCGCAGCTCAAGCTGCTCGGCAAGCAGTTTCCGTCTGACGAAGAGCGCGGCGTCAATCCGCGTTCGCGCAGCGCCGTGCTGCGCATCGCCGAAAAACTTGCTGAGACCTCGCCGTGAAGCGCGGCGAACTGATGGTGCCGTTGTTGCTGGCTGCCGCAGTGTTCACGTCGGCGCTGGTGGTGATTCGCACCAAGCATGAGAACCGCGCGTTGGTCTCGGAGCTGGAGTCGCTGCGCGACGAACATGAACGTCTCGATATGGAGTGGGCTCAGCTGCAGCTCGAAGAGGCGACGCTGGCTCATAACAATCGGGTCGAGAAGATCGCGACCGAACAGCTCGGCATGACCGAGCCCTCGGACTACGTGATTGTGAGCGCCGACCGATGACCGCCGTGCGCAATCGTTCCGCGACGCCGGTGGGCGTATGGCGATCGGCCGCCGTGCTGGGCGTGTTGGCGGTGGGCGCGGTGGTGGTGCTCGGCCGTGCGTTCCAGCTGCAAATTCTGGAGCGCGATTTTCTGACCGGCGAGGGCAACAAGCGCCATATCCGCACGATGGAGGTTCCGGCGCATCGCGGCGCAATCGTTGACCGCCGCGGCGAGCCGCTGGCCTTGTCGGCGCCGGTGGAATCGATCTGGGTGGTGCCGTCGGCGTTGCTCGAATCGCCGGCGCATGTCACTGCGCTGGCCAAGCTGCTGAATCGCCGGCCCGGCGAATTCAGCAAGTATCTGACCGCGCGCAAGGACCGACGCTTCGTCTATGTCAGTGACCCGCTGTCACCGGCCGAGGCACAACGTGTGCTGTCGCTGAAGGCGCCGGGCGTCTTTTCCGAACCGTCGTACGCGCGCTACTACCCGGCGGGCGAGATCGCCGGTCAGCTGGTCGGCTTCTGTGGTCGTGACGGCAATGGTCTGGAGGGCATCGAGAAGGCGCAGGAGTCACTGCTTGCAGGTCACACCGGCGAGCGTCGCGTGATTCGCGATCGCGCCGGACGCGTGGTTGAAGACAGTGGCGAGTATCGCGAGGCGCAGCCGGGCGACGACGTCGCGCTGACCATCGACCTGCGCGTGCAGTATCTGGCCTATCGCGAGCTCAAGAACGCAGTTGCCAAGCATCAGGCCAAAGGCGGCGTCATCGTCATCGCCGACAGCAGCACCGGCGAGGTTCTGGCGATAGCGTCCCAGCCCGGCTTCAATCCCAACAATCCTGCGGAGCGCGCGTCCAAAGGCACGCGCAATCGCGCCATCGTCGATTCCTTCGAGCCGGGATCGACGGTCAAACCGCTGCTGGTTTCGCAGGCGCTGGAGCTTGGTGCGTTCAAGCCGGACAGTCTGATCGACACCACGCCGGGCGTCTTCAAGGTCGGCGCGCTGACGGTGCGCGACGTCCATCCCCAGGGCATCGTCGACATCACCACGGTGCTGAGCAAGTCCAGCAACGTCGGTGCCGCCAAGATCGGGATGGCGATCGGTGCCGAAGCCGTATGGTCGGGCTATCAGCGCTTCGGCTTCGGTGAGCCGGTCTACACGGGTTTTCCGGGTGAGGTTTCGCCGGTCCTGCGCAATTTCAAGGACTGGGGGCAGATCGCCACTGCAACCGCTTCGTATGGCTACGGCTTTTCGCTGAATGCGCTGCATCTGGTGCGCGCCTATGCGGCACTGGCCAACGACGGCCTGATGCCGCAGCTGAAGCTGATTCACGAAAGCCGTAGTCTGCCGCCGCAGCGTGCGGTTTCGGCCAACACCGCGCGTGCCGTACGTCATATGCTGGAGCACGTGGTCGCCCCGACCGGAACCGCGCGGCGTGCGGCCGTGGCCGGCTACCGCGTCGCGGGCAAGACCGGGACCGTCCGCAAGGTTGCGGAGACCGGCGGTTACGCCGGCAACAAACATCAGGCGCTGTTCGTCGGCATGGTGCCGGTGGAACATCCGCGGCTGGTGGGTCTGGTGATGATCGACGAGCCCAGCGCCGACGGCTACTACGGCGGTCTGGTCGCTGCGCCGGTATTTGCCAGCGTGATGCAAGGCGCAGCCCGCCTGCTGCAGATCCCACCTGGCGAGGATGCCGAATCGGCGCCGCCTCCCGCCGCACGGACGGTTGCGCTGCCGCAGCAGGTCGCCGCCTCGGAGCGTCCGCGGACATGAGCGCGCCGACTCTGCACACACTGCAGCAGCTACTGGCAGGCTACGACGTGCCATCGCCGCCGGACGTCGAGGTGACTGGCGTGGCGGTCGACTCACGGCGGGTTGCTCCGGGCGACCTGTTCCTGGCGTGTCGCGGTCGCGGAACTCACGGCCTGGCGCATCTTGATCAGGCGCTGGAGCGCGGAGCCGTCGCTGTGGCCTGGGAGCCGGCGTCCGGCTGGGCGCCGCCGCAAGTCGACATTCCTGAAATTGCGGTACCGAATCTGGCCGAGCGGGTGGGTGAAATCGCATCCCGCAGTCTGGGTGAACCTTCCCGGCAGCTGTATTGCGTCGGCATTACCGGCACCGATGGCAAGACCTCGACCGCCT